>JAFSXS010000087.1 GCA_017443945.1 Synergistaceae bacterium | reverse complement strand
GTGGGCGGGTGGGACTAACCAAATTGCAATGAGTCAACCCCTCACTGTGATAACTGCCGTTATGAGAAAAAATTTTTGCCTGAACGCGCTTATATAATATTTCGTTCGTCGTTGAAATAAATTTTTCCGTCATGACTCGTGATATTAAAGCCTTTACACCACTGAAATATAAAATTTTTCCCGCTCATAATCAAATTTGCTAATTCACTGCAACGGCTGCGGGATAAAGTCTTCAGCTTGAGATTTCTTCCGGCCTCACGAATTATTAACGAGCACTCATTAACGTTCAATGCCCGCAATTTTTTACGGACTAATGCCAGACCAGAAAAATTATAATCCCTGCAAGAGTCTAAAAGTTTTCTGCTGTAAGATTCTTCGCGCTCTCGAGTTTCTCTCATGTCCTCGCCGAAATTAGCAAGATGTTCAATAGCTGACGAGTTAATTTTATTCTCAATCAACGGCAAAAGATTCAACCGCAAGAAATTTCGTGTATAAGTCTCGTCATTGTTAGAGGAGTCCTCCCGCCACGTTAAGCCCCTTATACGCAGAATATCACGCAGAAATTCACGCCTCAAGCCCAGCAAAGGCCGATAAAATTTTATTCCGTCAATAATGCTGCTTTCAGTTATTCCGACAGAGCCGCGTATACCAGTCCCGCGCAAAATATTAAATAAAACCGTCTCGGCCAAATCATCACGGTTATGACCGAGAAAAATATAATCAAGATTAAAATTTTTAGCAACATCGCAAATTTCACGGAGTCTGACTCTTCTTGCTGCTGCCTCAAGTGACTCGCCTTTTGTGCGCTCAATGGGAACGCTTGAGAGTTTAATAATTATTTCAACGCCTAGAGAATCAGCAAAATTTTTCGTGAAGTCCATATCAGAATCTGACTCGCTGCCTCTAATGCCGTGATTCACATGAATTGCGACTATTCGGCCATCATAAAATTTTTTGCACAGCCACAATAACGCAATCGAATCGCCGCCCCCTGAGACAGCGACTCCGACTCTGTTTTTGCCTTCAGTGAGCCAGCCTTGACTCTTTCCTGTTTCGAGAAAATATTTTTTCAGCACATAATCTGATAATTCATATGGAATCATTTTATTTGTCATATAACATTCTATAAATTTCGAGATTCGCCGAGACCCTTTGCACATATCCGCAAGTTTCGTCAAATTTTACGGCCTCGATCCAGTGAATCAAATCTAATTTGTCGCCGCCGTCCTTCATCCACTTGCGTGCGTTGCCTGAACCTGCGTTATAAGCGGCCATAATCCATTCTTTACGCGCGAAACTTTTTCCGAGCCACCCTAAATGTGAAGTCCCTAATTTTATATTATCGCTGGGGTTATTGAGGTCATAATTTGCGAGTCCTGCGCGTTTTGCTTCACCTTTTGCAGTAGCCGGCATTAATTGCATGAGTCCTGCTGCACCTACCCAGCTGCGTGCGTCGGCCTTGAATGCGCTTTCTTGTCTCATGATCGCCCAGATAAAATTATTCTCGACTCCGTACTGCTTTGACGCTGAATCAACAAAATTTTTGAATGGTCTGGGGTATAACGCTTCTAAATCTGCCCTGTATAAATTTGTTGTTGACGTTAAAAGAGTTTCGAGTCTTCTTGCTTCACTGTAGGATTCGTCGAGTCCCATCCAGCGCGATAAAATTAATGCCCGGTATAATTCTTTAGTTGACGCTTTCGGGCGCGAGAGTCTCAAGTACGCGTTATAAATGAATCCCCAGTTTTCGAGCTCTGACGGGTTTAAATTTAAATGCGGGTTAGTGCCGTTAATTATCTTAATGGGAGCTTTGAGAGTCAATCCGTAAATTGTCAGCGGATATTTTCTGCGGATTAGTGAAATAGTTTTTTCTGACTCTTTTGTCTGTCCTGCGAGTGCTTGAGCGTGTGCCAGCCAATAAAGTATTCTAGCGCGCTTATAGAATCCTACTCCGGGAGCATCTGCCTGACGAAATAATTTTACTGCTTCTGCGGGTTTACCTGCGTTGAGATTTTCCCATGCACGCGACCATAAGACTTTGAACGAATAATTTGTGTTAGGGAATGAACGCAATATTTGAGCCTCGTAATTTGCTTTTTTCTGCGGGTTATCCTTGCCGGTGAGATTTATTAACGCCTGCAATGCCCTTGCTTGAACTTGGCCGCGTCTGTCCCGTGCGATTCTTTCGAGGACTGCCACACATTTATTCATCATGCCGCTATCTTTTGCGAGATTTGCGATTCTTGTAACTGCTGAGGCTGCGTAAGAATTTCCGCTGATTGCGAGATTTCCCCATAAATTTAGCGCGTTGTCGTTCTGCTTGAGTCTCGAATTTGCCCATGCTCTGTAATAAATTGCTTTGCGTCCTGTTGCAGTCTTGAGTCGTTCGAGTGAGGCTTTATTATTTCCCGTTGAATGATAATAGACTCCGAGTGCTATTTTTGTTTCGTTGTCGGATCTTCCGGAGTTAATTAATATTTCAGCTGCTTTCTTGTTTGCGGGCTGGAGATTTAATAGTTTTAGCGCGTGGTCTCTTGCGTGTTTGTTGCCTGCTTGAGAAATGAGTCGAGTCAGAGTAAAAATTTTCTGCTGGTCATTGCTTGAACTTGCGAGCATTCGATTTAAGGCGTTCAAAGTATTTCGCGGGTCATTTTTTGCGCTATAGAGTCTATATTGTGATAGAGCAGCATAATATTTTAAGTCGGCCGGTGCAGATTTATATAAATTTTCTGCGAGTGATACAGCTTTATTAGTCTGCCCGGAATTTTCGTAAGCTAGCAGGAGAGTCATATCTGAATAGGGCTTTATTGATGCCGGGAAATTCCGCGAATGAGCTTCAAGAATGGCTGCGCACTCCTGCCAACGTGCTTGGAATCTATAAGCATTTGCCATTAACGAATAATCGCGCGGAGTCTTCTGTGTTAAGGCGTTGAAAGCTGACTCCATTTCTGCCCACGAATGCTGCCAAAATAAATCCTGCAAACTTGCTGCACTTGCTGAGACGCTCATAAATAACATCATGAACAAACAAGCTGTAAATTTCTTTATCGTCATGTGAAAAATTGTACTCCTTAAAAATTTTTGCTGTAATTATATAATAGCTGGATAATTGTAAAAAATTTTTGTACGTGCCGGACAGAACAAAATATAAATTAATGGCGCGAAAAATGAAGTTATTATAAAAAATTTCTTCGTGAAATATTTGTATTGCTTGAATGAATTAACATTTTTGTAGTTGCAAATGTAGTTGTAAAATATTTATCTCTGCATGAAAATTTTGTATGAAAAGTTTTTTGCGTGAATAAATACATTCTATCACAAAATAAAATCCCCCGCCGATAAATAAATTACTGACGAGGGAAAAATTTTTATTCGCGTAAATTAGAATCTTTCGACTTTGTAAATTTTCTCTAACTCTTCTGAACGAGCCTTTAACAACTCTTGAGTCTTTTTCTCGCGCAATTCCTGCATGATTCTGGGTTTTACCTGCTCAAAAGGTGTAGGAGCTGCCGGAATCTTTGCTTCAAGTTTTATTATGTGCAGTCCAAATTGTGATTTAACCGGTTCTGAAATATCGCCGGGATTCTTGAGTGCAAATGCTGCTTTCTCGAAATCAGGCACCATCACACCGCGAGGAAATTCGCCCAAATCACCGCCGTTAGCTTTACTGCCTGGATCAAGTGAATATTCTTTTGCGAGGACATCAAATGACGCGCCCGCTTTTAAATCTGCGATAATTTTTGCTGCTAACTCGTCTGCATCACCGCTGATTAAAATGTGTCTTGCGTGAACTTTTTCCGGCTGCATGAAAGAGTTTTTGTTATCGTCGTAAAATTTTTGTGCTTCGTCGTCGCTTACTGTGATCCCCTTCAATAACTCGCGCATAGCTGCCTGTGCTAACATTGCTCTTCGTGTGCTCTCGATTGTTGCGATAAATTCGGGTGTCTCGTCGAGTTTTGCTTTCTCGCCTTCAAGCGCAAAGAGTCTCAATGAAATAACGTCATCGATTACCATTTTACGGCCTTGTTCGCTCTGATAAAGCATTAGTGCCTGCTGTCCGAACGGCTGAAGGAATAACAAGACTTCACGCTCGGTGATGTCCTGACTGTTTACGCGCGCAACTACTTTGTTAAGATCCGCAGCAAACGCGAAATTTGCAAGTGCCAGAGTGATTAATAATCCCGCAAAAATTTTCCTGCTCATGTAAATAAATCCTCCTGTTAAATTATTATTATTATTCAACTCTCAAAGTTTAGCATATAATATCGCTGATTCTTGTAAATTAAATATGTATATGGAGTGATTTTTTTTGCGCTTGGTAAATACGCAGCTGGTTTTAGGCTTGTCAATATGGGTTATGGGGTTTGCATTTATGGTAACGGGATGGCTTGTCGGCGAGCTTTCGGAGAAATGGGGCAAGATTCCATCAAAAATTTTGTACAGGACAGGAGCAATAATCGTAGCTGTTCCGATTATAATTTTACTCTGCAAAATTTCGGCTATGCTTTACACAAATAGATTTGATATTGCTTCATACATAAATAATGCGCTCCAATTCGTAACGGATGCACTTAAAGTTATATGATACTCGCGAATTTAATCGGGCTTGCTGTTGCTGCGTTCATGCTTTATTTTCCGTATGAATGGTGCAAGTACAGGCGTGAAGACGAAAAAATTTACGGCCTTAAATGGTTTATGACAAAAGAGTCAAAACGTGATGTAATAATTGCTTTGTGCGTGACTCTTATTCCGTTGACAATAATTTCTATGCACTGGCCGTTAAAGTGGGGAGGTCCGGGCCCTCATCGAGTCAGATTCTGGAGCGCATTAAATAATTTAGGAGGAGGACTCGCGGCGGCATTCATTGAGGAAACTTTTTATCGCGGCTGGCTTCAAACTCTTTTGACGCGTAAATTTAAGGCGTTTGCAGCAATTATTATAACGTCGCTTATATTTGCGTTGAGTCATTTAATAGTGCTTGCCGGTTGGCTGAGATTTGCGACATTTTTTCCGGGGATAATTATGGGAATACTTAGACATAGAGGAGGTTCAGTAATGCCCGCTATAATTTATCATGCTGTCTGTAATATCTGGGCGGTTTGGTGGGCTCCGATACCATGAAAAAATTTTTGCTGATAATTTATTTATTGCTTATTGCGTCGAGTTCAAGTGCTGCAAATTTTATCGAGCTTAGAATCCCTTGCGATTTAGATTCAGAAGTAATTGCGTTAATGCCTGCTGGTGAAAAAATTTCTCTTGGGCGCGTAATAATGACTCCGATAAAATCAAATTGGCCGGCTTATACTGCTAGTAAGTGGTGTGAGCCTTCAACTGTGTGTGCGTCGGCAGTGAATGCGATTCATATTTTAATTGACGTAGAGAAAGGACGCGGACGGATTATAAGTCTTATCCCGAAAATTACATTAGCTCCGGCAGCTGCTAAGGGTGCATTTTTTGCGCTTGATATGCCTGCTGGTACGGGGATATTCGGAGGTTTTGCGCCTTTAGTGGGTTCGCGAGTTACGGTTGAACATGACGGAGTCGAAAAAAAATTAACCAGCATCCCTGAAGAAGGCGATACATTAATAATTCGTTCGGATTTACCTGCGAGTCAAAAAACTTTTATGATCGAAATCGAAAATAGGCAGGGCGGGCGGGTCATTGCTTATAAAGATTCGGGAATTGAAGTTATTGCGAGAGTGATTCATCCTGTTAACGGTGTCGGGAGATTCGGCGGGACTCAATTTCAGAATGTCGGGCGGATAAGAGCATCACACGCGGGAGTAATAGATATTTCCACGACAAGGCGCGGCGATACTGGCGGGATTCAAATTATGCCGTTGAAACACGCTTTGACATCTCCTGAAATGATTAATGCCTGGGATATGACTCAATGGATGATAATTGCGCCTCTTCCGGGCAATGACGATTTAGAAGGTACAGAGCCTTTGTATAAACATTCATTATTGCCGGGTTCGCAGTTAAATGACTCTTTGCCGGGATTATTGACAGATTATGTGCGAAGGCCGTTAATAATTTGCAGGCTTGACGGAGGAAACTGGCAGAAATTACCGGAAATTGCCGGACGAGTCGATAACGGACTAAAGAATTTAACGCACGTAAGAATTTATTATCCTGCGTGGAACTGGTGAAAAACTTTTTACAACTGGTGCTGTTTGCGCGTCATCAGCTGCTTTTGTTGGTCATAGCAGAAAACATGTATGGAAGAAATAATTTAACGCACTATTCCGCGCACAAATGACAAAAAATTTTTCCCCCCGCCGCCCCCACCC
>JAFSXS010000086.1 GCA_017443945.1 Synergistaceae bacterium | reverse complement strand
TTAATGAATAATACTATTAATTTATCGCTCTGTTCTTGACTCACTTTATGAGTGAGGTATTGACGCATTTAAATTTGGATCTGCCCACCCACCCGCCCGTTATTAGTCTGGAGTCGCGTTCAGGGAAAAGTTTATACAAATTTCCAAGTGTAATGGCACAAAAAAAGACTCCCCCGCATTTGGTCAGGAGAGCCGAAAATTTTTATTATTTACTCAAAGCCGCGTTATTTGCAGATTTATCCGAGAAAAGCTCTTTGCAGCAATTAGACACAACCAGAACCGCAAGAATCATCAACGCAAGCGCAATAATTAACTGCAGGCCGTCAACCATGAATACAAATCCGCCTTGAGTCATTTTCACGACAATTTTATATACACTTATGACAAGCGCGCTCATTGTAACAACAAACATAAACGTCATAGGAACATAAAGCATCCAGCCTTTACGCCCAGTAACGCGCAAAAATACAGCTAAAGCAGTAAGCACTAACGCAGATAATAACTGATTCGCAGATCCAAATAACGGCCATATACTGCTATATCCCGCAAGACATAACGCATATGCAAGCGCAAGTGTTATAACAGTCGATACATAATTATTCGTAACAAATTTAATTAATACGCTGCTCTGTTCGCCCTCTGACGGTGCAAAAAATTCCTGCCATGACATTCGCCCAATTCTCGTAACTGCGTCTATTGTCGTCATTGCTAAAGCCGATACACACATCATAATAACGCATTCTGAAACGTGAGCAGGAAGACCAAACATCGTAAAGAAGCCTCCTACAGCACGCCCGAAAATTTGAAACGGTGTCCCAGTCGGAAGCCCCCCGCCCTGTGAAGCCGAACATGCAATAACAAGAGCTACAACTCCGAGCAGAGTCTCTACTAACATTGCGCCATAACCTACAGTCAACATATCGCGCTCATTTGCAATTGATTTCGACGACGTACCCGACGAGACTAAACTATGAAAGCCGGAAACAGCTCCGCACGCAATCGTGATAAATAAAATCGGGAATAACGGTTGATTCTTGACTTCCCAGCCAACAAACGCAGGCATCTCTAAAACTGGATTCGCGATAATGATTCCTACTGCACCGCCGAAAATCATTCCCAATAATAAAAATACGCTCAAATAGTCCCTAGGCTGCTTTAATAGCCACATAGGAAGCACTGACGCAATAAAGCAATATCCAAATACTATGTAACGCCATGTAGCAGCGTCAAAATATAAGGGGTTCACAATTCCGGCCCAGAGCATTAACGCAACAAGCATCGCACCAATTATAAATTTTGTCAGCTCGCCCGCTTTGTTACGGCGCATAAATATCCCGAACAAAATTGCAACTCCGATATATATCATTGAAATCGAAGCAGCAGCCGCACCCGGTACATTTTCTCCGCCGTCCTTCGTGAATCCGTTGAACGTCCCAGCAAGAATATCAGCAAACGCAGCAATTACTAACAGCGTGAACAGCCAGCAGAACAGCAAAAATAATTTCCTGCCCGCCTTGCCGATATAACGCTCAATAATTAAGCCCATCGATTTGCCCTCGTTCTTTACTGAAGCATATAACGACGTAAAATCCTGCACAGCTCCGAAAAATACGCCCCCGACTAACAGCCATAAGAAAGCAGGAAGCCAGCCGAACATCGCTGCAATAATCGGACCTGTTACCGGGCCTGCTCCTGTAATCGAGTTAAACTGGTGCGAGAAAACTGTAAATCTTGACGCGGGTACATAGTCCTGCCCGTCCTCATAACGATATGCCGGAGTCTTTGCGTTCGGGTCAATTCCCCATGTCTTAACAAGCCAGCGGCCGTAAATCAAATACGCAAGCAAAAGCACTACTATTGCAATGCCTACGAGTGTTAATCCGTTCATGTGATAAAATTTCCTTCTTTCAACTTTCAAATTAAAATTTTGCGAAAATTGCGTGAAATATATCACCCGAAAAATTTTATGTCAAATTATGATTTAGTCTTGATTCGTTCGCGAAGATTTAGAGTCATGTCGCACATTCCCATAATTATAAGCCACGGCCAGAAAAATGGAATCGTGAGAATGAAGCAGATTAAAATTTTTACAGCTAACCTTAATTTATAGCCCGCCATTAACCAGAAAACTAGCGCGAGCCCCTGTATGAACATGAAAATATTTAATATAATCTGCAAATTTATTACGAACGCTGAACCCGCAAACCATTTTTCAGGATCAATAAAATATCCAATCACCAGCGAGAACACAAACGCAGGCAATAACGAGACAGGAAAACGCCACAATTTAAAATCGGGCAGGGCAGGCGGGAAATTTTTACACTCTGGGAATCTCTTGCGCATAATACTTGAACACATCGAGTAATTCAAATATGACTCGGCAGCTACATAAATTACAAGCATTGCAGGCAGCATATACGGGAAAATCGCTAAAACTTGTCTCACTGCATTCTGTAATTCGGGCTGATTTGCATACAACTGCGACAAAAGCGCGTCCATCTGTGCAGAGTCAGGAAATAAAATATTTCGTCCCGTAAATAACCAGAAGACAACCAGCAAAATAATTTTCATGACGAGAGAACCTCCCGCGCAAAATAATAAACTCTCTGAACCAGTAAATTTTTTCACCTGCTTAAATTCTGAACGTGAGAGCATAAATATCATAGCTGCAACAGGAGCACACCCAATCAAGAAATATACGGCCATTGACGGAGAAAGCACAAAAAATAACGTCGCTTCTATTAATAATTCAGCAATTCCTGAAGATCTATGACCCTCAAGACAGCCGAGAACAGCAAGAGGCAAAGGACAAATCATAAGCCCGACAAAACCTAAGACGGGTAAAAATGTCCCCGCTAAAATCAGTGCAAGCGTTATCAATACGCAAATAATTATATTTTTCCCCTTCATGGCCGCGAAATTTATTTAGTCAAGCGAATACGGTAATAATGCCATATATCTTGCGCGCTTGATTGCTTCTGTTAATAGACGCTGATGTTTTGCGCAATTTCCTGTTACACGGCGGGGGATAATTTTCCCTCTTTCGCTGATGTATTTCTTGAGCTTGTCAACGTCTTTGTAGTCAACTTTTTCCTGTTTCTCGACACAGTAATAACAAAATTTCGGCCTGCGTCGTGAACTGCTGCGTCCTGTGCGTAAAGCTCCTGCATTTGCGCCGTTTCTCATGGGTGCTGCGGGTCTTGCTTCACGTGATGTATTTTCGCGTTCATTCATGATTTACGTAATAATCTCCTTTCACATAATATAATCTAAAACGGTATGTCGCTTTCGTGTGCTGCTGTCTCGTTATTATCAGGAAAACCGCCGCCGAATCCTGTTTCATTTATGCTGCTTCCGAAATTAGGATCTGACTCTTCCGGCCATGGCTGCGACGAAGGAATATTATTATTTCCCTGTTGGCCTTGTCCCTGATTCAGAAATATTACATTTTCGGCGTTAATTTCCGTCATGTATCTTTTTCCGGAACCGTCTTTAGCGTCAAAACTTGTAGTTTGTATACGGCCTTCAACTAAAACGGGACTGCCCTTCTTTAAATATTTTCCGCAGTGTTCGGCAAATGGTCCCCAGACAACAACGTTTACATATTCTGTAGCGTCTTTGTACTCGCCGTTACTGTCCTTGTATGAACGGTTTATAGCAACGGCAAATCTCGCAATCGAGCGTTTATTAACGGTCTGACGGATTTCAGGATCGCGAGTCAGATTTCCCGCAATAACCGCACGGTTTAAGCCTCTCATCGCAAAATCCTCCCTTAATCGTCAAGCACAATAACTAATTGGCGATAAACATTTTGACGCAGGCCAAGTACACGTCTAAGCTCGAATGTCTGTGCGGGCTCAAGCTCGAAATTAAATAACACGTAATAGCCTTCTGTCTTCTTCCTGATTGGGTAGGCGAGGGTCTTCTTCCCCCAGTCATCAATTTTTGAAACAGTGCCGCCGAGATTCTTTAAAAGCTCCTCGATTTTCGCAATTTCTCCAGCCTGATCCGAATCTGAAGCAGCGTCAAGAATTACAAGCATTTCATATTTGCGCACTCTCTACACCTCCTCCCTATGGTCTTCGGCCTCTCGTTAGTGCGACTCACAAGAGGCAGGGCAAGTGAAATTATAGCATAGAGTCATGAAAAAAGGCTCTCACATTTTTTTATCGCGTGAAAGCCTTGTTATTTGTCTTATTTCGTTAATGATCGGGATGAGAGGATTCGAACCTCCGACCCCCTGCACCCCATGCAGATGCGCTAAGCCAGACTGCGCTACATCCCGAAAAACGAGCAATATTTTACATGATTTCTCGAAAATTTCAAGCCATTAATTTATTTCACGTTTCATGATCACAAAAAATACATTCGGATCAAAAGTTGTTCTCACCGCAAAAATTTCTGATAATTCCCAGCCGTCTTTGCCGTATTTATTTAATATTTGCTCGACCTGTGCAGTTTTTGAGGCTGCTTCCTTACTTTTTTGCAATGACGTTAGAGAACCGAGCGGGACGACTTTATATTCATATTTTGCCGCCGACATTGCCGGAAAAGCAAAGCAGAGAGTCATTAATGCTGCAACGAAAATTTTTCTCATGATATAACGCCCCGCTTAGTCCTTAGTAGCGTTGATTATTACGCCCGTCGCAACTGCAACTTTATAAATTATGTCAATCGTATCTTTCACGCTCTCTATAGAAGTCCTGTCGATGTACTTTAATGGAACTACTATTGTGTCGCCTGGTTCAACTTTTGCCGAGAATCCCTGCGGAGCTGTCCATTGCTTTGAACTGAATAATGACGTGTTGCGCGTTAATTTTATCGTAGAACCATCACTCTTGAGCAAATATATCATTCGTTTATGAGCGGTCTTGACGGCACCTCCGGCAGCATTTACATAAGCGTTTATGCCCATATCAGGCCGGAAAACCTGCGATGAAGCCGAATATACAGCTCCCATAACGTTGACAGTAAGCGGCACATTTGGAATATTAAGCGAGTCGCCGTCCTGTAATTCATAGTCCCATGCAGTATTTATTATATTTCTGGGTGTGTCGACTCTTGTTATGACTCGTCCTATTATGTCAACATTCCTTAGTCTATTTATTAATTCCCGCCTGTGTTGAAATTCTGCGGTCATTGCAGTTGCGTTCGTGCTTCCGGTGGCTGAGTTCTGTACACTCTGCAATAAATCGCGTTCCATTTGGTCGGCCATGAGGTTAAGTGCTTCTCTCTGTTCTTCTGCAACACTTTTGCGCGTGAAAATTGCTCCCCGTAAAAACGCTTTTGACGTGAATCCCCCTGCACGATTGATTAAATCTGAAATTCTTTCGCCCGTAAACATTGCATAAGTGCCGGGTCTTGCTACTTCGCCTGCAATAGTAACGTGAATTTGCTGCTTCCAGTTTGGAATAACTAAAATTGTTACGTGGTCGTTATTCTGAAGAGTAATATTATTTGTCGGGTCGCCTAATAAAGCCTGCTGAATATTTATTGTAAAACGCTGATTAACAGGGCCGTCAAGACTCGGAGTAACGCGCGTAACTTCTGCATATTCTGCTGCAGTTGGACTAAGTCCGCCGGCACGTTCGACTATATCAGAAACTTTTGTACGTCCGGGAATGATTACATATTGGCCGGGTCTCATTAACGGGCCTGATATAGTTGCATTTGCCGTGAAATTATAAACCGGATAAAGCCTTATAATATCGCCGTCTTGAAGTTCTGTGTTCTCAAGTTCTGCAAGAGTCCCTTCGAGTGCGCTTGCGTATGCGTGATTGAAGATTCTGTAATATTGGATTCTGCCTCTGAAGGTCTGCGCGTTAAGTCCTCCTGCGATAAATAATAAATCTTTGAGTCTCGTTGCTCCGTTAAGCTCGTAAACGCCGGGAGTCTGAATTTCTCCAGCGAGTCCGACTAACGGCCCTACAGGTGGAATATAAATAACGTCGCCGGCATATAATCTCGCGTCTTGAGTCTGGTCTCCCTGCAATAACATAGCGTACATATCTAATATTGCAACTGTGCGCCCGTTTCGCTTGAGTTCAATTTTTCGCATAGAACCTTTTGGAGATGGCCCGCCCGACGCTAATAACGCATTAATCAGAGTCGAGAATGACGAAACAGTGTAAGCTCCCGGCCTGCTTGCATTTCCTGTTACATAAACTGTGATAGAGCTTAATGCCCCCATTGATAAATTCATTTGATAACCGGTGTAATATTGATTTAAGCGCGATTGTAAAACTCTTTCTGCTTCCGGAATTGTGTAACCTGCCAGGCGAATCACGCCGATATGAGGAATCGAGGCCATTCCATCACGATTAATATTAACTTTGTAGATGCCTTCTTCGGGAATGCCCCATAAAGTTAGCGTTATTTCGTCGCCTACGTTGATTCTATAGCCTTGAGTAATGGGAGCTGAAGCTGACGGCGAATAATTTGTATTGCTGAAAAATGACATTCCATAGCGCGGAAGACCCTGCATTAAACTATACATAGAACTTCCTGAAGTCTTAGAATTTAAAATGTCGTTGAAATAATTATCAATTTCCTGCGCATTTAATGTCGTCTGAGCGTTCGGAGTTACATTTGCGTTATTTCCCTGAGTCAAGTCAATATTTTGTACATTGCCGCCTGTAGTCGTTGTGCTAAGTCCTGATGAAGGCGCAGCAGGAGTCGCAGGAGCTGTATTACTTGTAGAACTCGACCCCGACGGATTAGTAACTGCATCAAGAGCCGCTAACGAGCCTATTACATCAGCAGCAAACGAGCCATTACACAACGCGAATAATAATAAACCTGTCAATAACCAAAATTTTTTACGAGCAAAATTCTTCAATTTCTGACCACCCCAAAAATTTATTTATTTTATTATGTAATCGAGAAGACCTCTAATTTCTTGAGAATCTCTCTTGATTTCCGCTTCATCGTAGGAGCAATAATCCTGCAATAATTTCTGAACATTTAATTTTAACGCAGCCGGCCTCAATTGATCCATAAATCTTTCAGGAGACCTTATAACGCCGCCCTCACGTCCTGATTGAGATCTCCACGTCGAAATTAATAATGTGTCCTGCTCCCATGTGTGAGCGCTTGAATTACCGAACCACGTGCCAAACCATTTATCAGCAGGAATCTCTAAATGAACGCCGGCTTTCGTGAAACTTTTATCCGGTGCGTGAACATCCGTATCCATGTACCAGAAGCCAATCGCTGTATCATCCCAATGACGTGTAACTGAAAATTTCCAGCCTTTATCGCCGTCAACAAATTTTCCCCAGTCAGCCCGCAAATCAAGATCGAGTCCCTTAACGTGATAATTTGCTTGAAGCCACGTTCTTAAACGCCATTCATCGCCGCTCTTAGAATCAAAAGTAGTGCCTCTGTTATCACGATAAATATAACGCCCTTCTGTGAGTCCTGCAAATGAGTAAGGGTCTCTATCGTGCAAATAAGCTGCTCTTGCTCCTATCCACCAGCCGCCGTCTTTGCCGTAAATTCTCGCCCATAAATTTGCGCCGAACCATTCTTCATTGAGATAACCGCCCTCACCGAACAGCCAAATTTTATTTGAACCCAAAATATTATGTGCGTAAGTAAAACCGGCCTGCTGAATCCTGATTTTATCGTTTAAATCTTTTTCCCACCAGAGTCCCGTTCTGTCATGCGTCTCGATATTATTAATTATAGGAAATTTTACATCAATTATCGACTGCCAGCCGTTGGAGTATCTGCCCTTGTAAATTAAATCAATGTTCCAGCGATCCATATATGATTTTCCCAAAGTCTGATCTATTCGCGGATCGTACGTAACCATAGCTTTTATTTCGTGGCGTGCTTTAGAGCCTAATACGTTTGAGTCCGGTTTATCGCGTTTACCTTCTGCCCACGCAAAAATAGCAGTCTTTAAAGATTCTTCACCGCGTAAAGATCTTGCACGTATGTCAAATAAAATAGTTCCGGGAAAATCAGCTTGCACGATCGGGACACCGGCATTTTTTGCGATTAATAACACTTCTTCAGTTTCGGGCATCACGGCAGAGAGGACGACCAAGACTCTTGTCATTGCTTCAGCGTGTGAGGCGTAACCGTAATTTTCGTAAGCTAGTGTTAATTTATGGCCGTGTTCAATGTCTTGCAAAGTTATATCAACGTCGCGGACTCGTGCAAATTTTTCAAGACCCGTTTTTATGCGCGAAATTAATTCATCTGATTTTATGTCATCCCAGTTTACAGGGCGCGGGTCTCCGGGTGCTGAATAACTTTTTTTGTAGGGGCCTATGAATGAACCGCCTGCGAGATTTATTCTTTGTGAAAGAGTAAATACAAATTCGTTGCCCCTTTGCCAGCTTATAGAACCTTCGAGTCCCCAGTTAGTTTTTGCGACGAGACCTATATTAAATTTTTTCTTCGGAAGTTCGCGCATGACGTGATAATTTCCTGCTTTATCTCCGGTGTAATCTAACGGGCTGTACTCGGCCTTTAACGTGAGCCAGTTTGTAAAATCGTACTCAATTCCCGCGAAGAAGCCGTTTAATCTGTCTGAACCGTAACCGAGAGTCAATGCGGTTTTGTCCCATCTCCAAGTGGCGACTCCGTAATAAGATTTAAATAATTCAGTGCCCATTACATCAAAGACTCCGACAGCGATAGAAGGCAGATACCAATTTTTACTTGATAATCTGTTGTGCCATAAGACAGCTTTTAAATCTATTGCTTTGTCCATGTATTTACGTCCTCTAAATTCTCCGCTCCAGCCAATTCCGCCGTTATCGCTTATTCTAATTGTGTCAAAAGTTGTTAATCTCGCATTTATTTCAAGCCACGGAAGCCACGACATGTCGAGGAAAAAATATTCGTAAGGTGATGCTTTAGTGTAACCGAATCTTCCGCCGCCGTCGTCAGGAATTTCTGCCGTCGGATATTCCCAGAGTCCCGTTAATCCTGTGTTGCCGGCTGTTGAAGCGTATATACTCGATGAAAATATTAACGTCAACAGTAAAGCTGACAGAATTAAACGTATTGACCTCTGCAAAATTAATCGCTCCTCTTTATGAAATTGAGCATATTTTACACTATAAACGCGCAAAAGTTCACGATTACACTTTAAGACTCTCAAAAATTTTTGCCTATTCGCGCTACCCCTTCAATCCGGGTGGGTGGGTGGGCGGAACGAACGATATTCGCGCGATAAATTAATTGCATTGAGCTGGAATTATGTGCGATTACTATAACTTCATGATATAATTCAAATCTATAAATTTTTCCCCATAAAATTTTATAACGGCCAAGAAATATTTTACTAATACTTTTGCTAATACAAAAATGTTGACTCGTTCATGAAATAATAAAGACTCACAAAGCTAAAAAATTTTTTATCGCGATAATTTTTTAATTGCATGATGAATCATAAAATATTTTCACACACGATAATAATTTAATGACGTGATACAATTTCAGCAAAATAATTTAAACGTGAACAAAGGAGAAATTTTTTATTCATGATTGAACGATATTCAGAGAAAGATATTACAGCTCTATGGAACGAATATAACCGCCTTAAAGTTATGCTTGATGTAGAAATCGCAGTTTGTAAGGCATGGGCAGAAATGGGAAGAATCCCTAAAAACGCTCTCGATGACATAATTGCAAATGCACGCTTTACAGTTGAAAGAGTTCAGGAAATCGAGAAGAAGACGCAGCATGATGTTGTAGCGTTTGTCAGCGCAGTTGCAGAAAATATCGGCGAAAATGGGCGTTATTTGCATTTAGGAATGACAAGCAGCGATATTCTTGACACAGCAAGCTCAATAATGTTACGCGACTCAATAAATATAATTCTCGCCTCACTTGCTGAACTTGACTCCGTTGTATTTGACCTCGCGAAAAAATATAAATATCTTCCCTGCATTGGCCGCACTCATGGGATTCACGCCGAGCCTATGTCATTAGGACTAAAATTTTTGAACTGGCATTCAGAACTTTTGCGCGACATTGGAAGACTCGAATATTCACGTAAGGACGTATCAGCAGGTAAAATTTCCGGAGCTGTCGGAACTTATGCAATGTGTTCACCCGAATTAGAAGCTAGAGTCTGTGAGCTGCTTGGACTCGAACCTGCAAAAATTTCTAATCAGATTCTACAGCGGGACAGGCACGCAGGAGTCTTGAATGCTCTTGCAGTAATGGGAAGCACTCTCGAACGAATGGCCTTAGAGATTCGAAATTTACAGCGCACAGAAGTAAGGGAAGCCTTCGAACCTTTCGGAGTCGGTCAAAAAGGGTCTAGCGCAATGCCTCACAAACGTAACCCGATTAAATGCGAAAGAATTTGCGGAATGTCAAGACTTTTGCGCGGGTATGCTTTAACAGGAATGGAAAATATTGCGTTGTGGCACGAAAGAGACATCAGCCATTCATCAACTGAGCGCGTAATTTGGCCGGACGCTTTTAATATTGCTGCGTTCATGGTTAGGAGCATGACAAAAATTTTGCGCGGTCTTGTAGTCGATGAAGAAAGAGTCAGGGAAAATTTGAGTCAGACTCACGGACTCGTATATAGTCAAAGGGTCTTAACATATTTGTTAGATGAACTTAAATTATCACGCGAGGACTCATACGCGATCGTTCAGGAAAACGCAATGAAGACAGCTGCGGGCGGGGGAGCTTTCCTCGATTTATTGTTAGCTGACGAGAGATTAAAAGATGTTGACCATGAGAAATTAAAATCTTTGTTCGAGAATGAATTTTATTTGCGTTACGTTGATGAAATTTTCGGGAGGTTTAATTAGTTGCCTCGTTTTTGCGTGAAAGTTTACGGCTGTCAAATGAATGTCTATGACGCGGACAGAGTCAGAACTGTTTTATGTTCGCGGGGATGGGAGGAAACCGGCGAGTCAGACGCAGATTTAATCATGATAACCGGTTGCAGTGTCAGGGCAAAGGCAGAACAAAAAGTTTGGAGCGAAATGGGACTCTATGAACCTTCATGGAAAAAAAATCAACGGCCTTTAGTCGCGTTAACCGGCTGTATCGCACAAAGACTCGGCGAACGTGCTTTGAATCGATTCCCATATGTAAAACTTGTTGCCGGTCCTCGTCATATAGGTTTATTGCCTGACGCTATAGAACAAGTAGTAAAGCACCCTAAATCGCGGATAAATTTGCTCGACACTGATCCGCGCGAATTTCACAGCCTAAATTTTGACTCTGACAACATCACGATAAAGCGCGAAAATAAATACAAAGCATATGTAACTATTGCTCATGGTTGCGACAATTTTTGTACATATTGTATAGTGCCTTATGTGCGCGGGCGGTTTGTGTCGCGAAAACCTGAAGAAATTTTCAGCGAAATCGAAATGTTAATCAATGACGGCGTGAAAGAAATTACTTTACTTGGCCAAAACGTGAACAGTTACGGCAAAGACATAAATTTAAATTTTGCGTGGCTCCTGCAAAAAGTTGCGAGAATGTCAGGTATTGAGCGGGTAAGATTTGTTACTTCATTGCCGCAGGATTTTACAAACGATATTATTGACGTTATGGCGAGTGAAAAAACTGTGTGCCCGTCTTTAAATTTGCCGATACAGTCAGGAAGCGACAAAATTTTAAAGCTCATGAACCGCAAATATAATTACGCTGAATATCTCGAAAAAGTTAATTTAACGCGCGAAAAAGTGCCGGGGCTGGGACTCACTACTGATTTAATAGTGGGCTTTCCTGGCGAGTCAGAGCAAGATTTTGAGGACTCATTAAATGCCCTTCGCGAAATAAAATTTGATCTCGTTCACAGTGCAGCATATTCAGAAAGGGACGGCACACCGGCGGCAAAAATGGAAGGAGCTTTACCCGTTGAGCTTAGACTCGAACGACTCAATAAATTAAACGCGCTGCAAGACTCTATAACACTTGCTATAAACGAGAAATTAACCGGTGAAATTTTTGATGTTCTTGTTGATGCACCAGCACCCAAAGGCGAGAATTTATTGCAGGGCAGGACTCCAATCGATAAAGTTGTATTATTCGAGGGCAGCAAAAAACTTTTAGGGGAGTTCGTGAAAGTAAAAATTACTCGTGCTGAGGCGTGGTGTCTTCATGGCGAACTAGTGAAAGAATAAATTTAATGTCGAGATTCTGAGCTAATAATTTCGCGATTGCATTAAATGACTCATCTTTTACGGAGCGCGTATCAACTTCCGGGCGTGCTTCGTAATTTTTTGCGAGTCTGATATTATTCAGCCACAAAGCTCGAAAATTGTCGTTGTCAAATATTCCGTGAATGTATGTCCCCGCAAGAGTAAAATTTTTGTTCGTTATTCCCTCGTCATAATCCGTGATAAATAGCGGGCTGAAATCTTCATCATAATTATAAATTGTTCGTCCGTAATGAATTTCATAGCCTGAAACGTGTAAATTTTTGTTATTTGCTAGAGTCCCGGAAATTTGGCGCGTAATTTTTTCGTGAGAGTCAAAACTTGTAGTAACCGGCAGAATCTCAAGCAGTCCCAAAATTTGCAGCCCTCCGCAGATTCCAAATATAGAGCCGTGAAAAATTTTTATTGCCGAGTCAAGATTCGAGTCTTTCAGCCATTCGAGAGCAGCAAAAGTATTTTTCGTGCCGGGCAAAATGAGCGCGTCAAGATTCGCAAGTTCATGATAATTATTCACGTAAATTAAATTAACTCCGTCATATTTGAATGCGTCAAAGTCCGTGAAATTTGCTATGCCTGGAAAATTTATAATTCCGATTGAGATATTATTATTGCTGCTGTAAAAATTTTTTAGCGTCAATGAGTCCTCGCCCGATAAATTAATGTTATTCAAGAATGGGAGAACGCCTAAAACTTTTATGCCTGTATAATTTTGCGTCCATGCTGCAGCGTCAGTGAATAAATTTATGTCGCCCCGAAATTTGTTAAAGATTATGCCCTTGACGCGTTCTCTATCGCGCTGCAAAAGCTCAAGAGTCCCGACTATTGATGCAAGAGAGCCGCCCTTGTCTACATCAGTTACGAGAATTACGGGAACGTCTGCTTCACGTGCGATTCTCATATTTACTATTTCATGAGCGTTTAAATTAATTTCTGCCGGACTGCCAGCACCCTCGATTATGATTGCGTCAAAATTTGCTTGAATATATTGCAGTGCTTTGCGTATTGCGTTAATGCCGTGAGTCTGCGCAAAAATTTTATAATAATTTCGTTCTGCCGGTTTATGAAATGCCTGACCGTTTAAGATTATTTCTGAAGATTTGTCATGACGCGGCTTTAATAGAATCGGATTCATGAAAACTTGCGGAGTTAATCTTGCTGCCTGAGCCTGTAGAGCTTGAGCAGTGCTTATCTCGCAATTATCGTGAGTTACATACGCGTTATTTGACATATTTTGCGACTTGAACGGGCAAATTTTTATATTCATGTCAGATAACAGCCTGCAAAGACCTGTAACTATAAAACTTTTTCCCGAGTCGCTTGATGTTCCCTGAATCATTATTCCGTTCATGTTAATATTTTAGCAGATACAGCAAAAAGTGTTTCGTTGAATGCGCCGCAAACTAAAAACGGGTGGGCGGGCGGGGCCGGGACGAATTAAATATGAATCGATACCCGGTCTGCGCTGTTACGGAAATTGACGCAGCAAAAGTGTTCTCCATAGTTATAAAAACGTGATAATATTTCGTTCATGAATAATTTATTAACTCTTCACGGGGCAAACCCTGAAAATTTATATCGCGCGTTAAATATAGTAATGCCGGAGAAAATTATAGACTTCAGCACTAACACTAATATAATAGCTTGGCCGGAAAATATAAAAATTGACATTGAGACTCTTGCGTCGCGTTATCCCGATCCAGAATGCGAAAAACTGCGGAATATTATAGCCTTACAAGAAAATATAAATCCTGCAAAAATTTTATTCACAAACGGAGTCAATGAGGCTATTTTTTTGCTTGAACGAGTTTTGACGGGCACCACTGCAATTTTTCAGCCATGTTATTATGAATATATGCGTGCGTTCGTTAATGCTCATGAAATTTTTTCGCTGGATAATATAAATAATTTCGATAATATAATTCTCGTAAATCCCAATAACCCGACCGGAAAATATATAAATAATTTCGCTGAAATAATAAATTTTTATCCCGGCAAAATTTTCATAATCGACGAGGCTTATATTGATTTTGTGCTTGATGACAGAAGGCGCGAAAGACTCTGCGATTTTGAGAACGTGATTATATTGCGCTCACTCACTAAAATTTTTCACTTAAGCGGTGCAAGAATAGGCTATATTATCGCAAATGAGTCAATTATTAAGCGGCTCAAAAATTTTCTCCCGTCATGGAACGTCAACGCATTTGCACAAGAACTCGCGCTTTATTTCTTGAATGACAAAAATTTTTATGAACGCACACTAAATTTTTACAGGGCAGCTACTCCGGAATTTATGAAAAATTTGCGTCTTGCAGGCTTTGAAGTAATTGACTCTGACGTTCATTATTTCTTGATTCGAGTCAATGATGACATAGAGGCACTAAGACTCTTGCTCAAAAACGGCATTACAGCAAGGCACACGAGAAATTTTGCGAGTCTGGACGGCCAATTTTTACGGGTTGCGACGAGATTCCCTGACGAGAATAAATTTTTTGTTGATGTCATGAAATTATTGCTATGACTCGAAATATTCATTTATGAAGCTGAAATCTTTTATTTTCTCGATTGCCGGGAGTAACTCGCCTCGAACTGTTGAATTTATTGCCCGCTGCTTGAGTTCTTTGTTATCGCCCGCATAATTTATAGAGAATACTACATGAATCAAATATGAATAAATCATAAATTTTTCCGTGAAGGTCTCTATTTCCTGCTGAGTCTTGAAGGTGAAATACTCTTTGCAAAATTCACTCCAGAAAATAGGCGCGTCCTCACAGTTGAAAGCTAACATTTTTGATTTTTCCTGAACACTTAACGGGGCAGTCTTCACGAAATGTACATAAGGAATAATCATCCCGGCAATATCCCAAAGCGGGTGGCCGTAAGCTGCGTCGCCTAAGTCTATTAATTGAAATTCGCCGTTATCGCCGACCATGATATTTTTCGCGTTAAAATCGCCGTGCAAAAAAGTTTTTCGGTCTGGTACTGTGTCAATGAATGCTAAAATTTTATTTGACTCTTCGGGCTTTAGGTAAGCTGCAAGACTCTTGATTAAGTTCGAGAGTTTAACTTTACGGCTTGGAAGGTTTGAGTCCTGTTCAACTTTTATATTATGTAACTGTTTGAGCAATTGAGCGCATTTTTTGCCCATTTCTGGTATTCTTTCGCGATTTTCTGAAATTATTTGTGCAACTGTCTTAGCATTTAGCAATTCATATAATGTGCCGTAAGAATCGCCGCATTGAATCACGTCATAAGATATAGCTGTTGGGACTCCAAGCAAGAAAACTTTTTGTGCTGTGTCTCGTTCGCGCTGTACAAAATCTAAATTTATGCCGGGATTATAAATTTTCGCGATAGTTTCGGAGTCGATTCTGTAGACTCGCCCGTAAGAACCGGAGCCGATTTCCTCGCAGCCTTCGACGGAAATTTTGCGCAAAGCCTTCTTAACGTTGAATAACTCTGTGAAGCCGGTAGTCTCGAAAATGTCATAGACTTCGCGTGATACGTTGATTATGTTAATTTTTCGGCCTGACTTCCTGCGTGCCTTCATTAAGACTCTAAGTCCTGCGCTGGAAATATATTCAAGTTCTGACGCGTCAAATATTAAATTATCGCCAATAATTTTTTTCTCCCATTCGCCGGCATTGTTTGAGTCGATTCGTCCTGTCAAAAAAATTGTATTCATGTAGTCCTCCTGCAAAATTATAATATAGCGAAAAATTTTTGCCTCTTTGCGCTTTTTGTCAATTATAATGCATTGAGCTGGAATAATAGCACGAAAATTAAAATGTGTTGGGATTTTAGCAATAAAGTTTATGGACGCAAGAAAATTTTAATGTGCGATTAATTATGAGTTCTGGAAAAATTTTAACGTTTTATAGTCGCAAATGAAAATCTATCCGGTCTGAGAATCAATAAAAGTTTATTGACGCGAGAAAATTTTAATGTGCGATTAATTACGAGTTCTGGAAAAATTTTAAACGTTTTATAGTCGCAAATGAAAATCTATCCGGTCTGAGAATCAATAAAAGTTTATTGACGCGAGAAAATTTTAATATGCGATTAATTACGAGTTCTGGAAAAATTTTAACGTTTTATAGTCGCAAATGAAAATCTATCCGGCTGAGAATCAATAAAAGTTTATGTATACGAAAATTTTAATGTGTTACGAAAAATTTTTTGTTCGTGAACAATTATGAGTGCTGAAAAATTTTAACATTTTTGTAGTTGTAAATGTAGTTGTAAAATTATATTCTTTGAGTCATGAAAAATTTATTTGCTCGTGAAGAGTTTTGCAAGCATTATAGCATGAAATTTTATGAACGTGATATTATTGTCAAGTAATATTTAATCGGGAGGGTAATAAATTTTGAATCTACAGACCGATAAAGTTAAAGTCTCTAATAACGGCGAGGGATTACAGGGAGTCTTGAAGCTCGCAGAAAATTTCTCCGCCACAATCGGACTAAATAGCAAAAATTCTATGAAATTACGGCTTTTGGCTGAAGAAGCAGTAAGCATGATAAAAGCTGTAACGAAAGATTTTGAGGCTGATTTATGGCTCGAACAGGAAGACAAAACCTGCAAATTATTTCTTGAGGGCAAATCTTCAGATATTAACTACGAGAACCGCAGAAATATTTTAGAACTCTCAAGCACCGGAGAAAATACAGCTCCCGTCGGCATAATGGAAAAAATTCGCGGAATCTTTGAAGCCGGCATTTATGGACTCGAAGAAAGTTTCAAGCTGCAAAACGAAACAGGCGCAGGAAATTTCAATTATGGCGCACTAGGAATGTTAGACGCTGGAATGTCAGAAGCTGTTTATGCGTGGTCAATGCAGAAATATAAAGACGAACTCGAAGCAGCACGCGAAAAAAATCAAGACTCAGAGCTTGACGAGGCAGCAGACGAACTTGAGAAATCAATTATTGCGAATATCGCCGATGATGTTCAAGTCGGAATCACGCGCAATAGTGTAAAATTAGTAATCAGCAAAAAATTTTAGGAGGTCAAAAAATTATGTTAATCAACAAAGATGCAAAAGGCGACGAACTTACTATTTCAATCGACGGAAGACTCGACACAACAACAGCACCTCAGCTCGAAGCAGAAATTAATTCATGTCTTAACGGCGTGAAATCGCTTACAATGGACATGTCGAAACTTGTTTATATTTCGTCGGCAGGTTTGCGCGTTCTCCTCAAGGCGCAGAAGGTCATGAACAAGCAGGGCAAAATGACTGTAACTAACGTCAATCAGGAAATCAAAGAAATTTTCGAAGTAACCGGCTTTGATGAGCTGCTCAATATTGCATAAATAAATGTCTAGCAGAAACACGACTCTTGACATAGCCAGGGGTCTGGGAATAATCATCGTCTGTATTTATCATATTATATATAGACCTGAAATGAGCTTTGCGGATATGCTGATACTCGGAGGAATCTGGTTTATTCTGCCGTTTTTCTTTGTTATATCGGGTTATCTGTATAAGCCTAATAAACGCCCGTTAATAGCCGGCATTGTTCACAGGATCGAGCATTTATTAATTCCTTCGTTGAAGTACACTGTAATTTTGCTGCTTTCATGGGGCATTTACTGCATGATGTTTCACGGGGTTACGGTCAAAGAATTTGCGCGCGATATTGTATTAACTTACTTAAGGCCGGAATTTTATAGAGTGTTTATCTCTCCTGATGTAAGAATCGACGGCATTATTTACGACATGATCTCGACAGTATGGTTTATATGGACGATGATTCTTGCTGCACCTTTGTTCTATGTTCTAGTAGATTTCACAAATAAGCGGGCATTAAATTTATTTATTGTCTGTGCATTGCTTGTGATTATCAGTACGATTCTTCACCCTTATAATGCAAAATTTTCGTGGAGCTTGACTCTTGTTCCTGTTTATTGTGCTGCTGCATTGTGCGGTTCGTTTCTATCGAGTCATGACTTAGTGAATAAAATTTTTACCGGCATTCATCAATATATTATTGCGGTAATTGCTTTAATTGTTCACATCATGATATTTTACAAATTCGGAAGTTTCTGGGTATTCTCGAACTCCATAGCAAACGATAACGCGGGAAATTTCGGAGTCTTTATTTTCTTCATTCAAATATTTATCGGCGGCTATGCTTATATAGTTTTGTGCAGACTGATAAATAAATTCAGCATTCCTGAAGAATTTTTTGTGTTCATAGGGCGTAATTCGTTAGTATTTATGTTCACTCACAGAATTTTTGCGACTTTATTTGCTGACATGATACAGGCTCCCATAAAAAGCTGGGAATTTTGGTATGTACCGTTTACTGCTGAAGCGTTCTTCAAGAGTCTAGCAGGCTTTATTTACGCGCTGTTAATGGGCGGTGTTATAGTGAAGATTCAGAGGATGAGACGTGCAAAATGAAAATTAGACTCAGGCACAATATAGCATTTGAGATTCTCGCGGGAGTTGTCATTGTTCTTGCTGCATTGACTCTAACTGTAAGTGTTATAGGCTATTATGAATTTACCGGCGCGATTCAAAGTCAATACGCAAATTCAGCTTATAACACTGCACGGACTGCAAGTTCATTACTCAATAAAGCATTTGTCAGCAGCACAAATTACACTTCAACTAACTGGCAGAGGCAATTTAACCGCTTAAAACTTGAATGGAACAGACTCGCGACGACTCAAGACGCTACATACATATATTTATTCAAGGCATCAGGCGACAAACACGAGGAAGTAACATTTTTAGTGAACGTAGCAAACCCGAAATTTACGAGAATAGGCGCATATTCTCCGGGACATTCATTCACGCAGACGGACCCCGTATATTTAAAGGCTTTCAGTGAAATTTATGATAAACGCTCAAACAGGGCAGAATTTGCGAGCTACAGGCCGGAAAATGAATATCAGTCCGGGAATCATGTAACAGTTTTCGTCCCGATTTACAGCATTCGTGAAGGTTTCGGCGATATTATAGGCGTTATAGGCGTTGAAAGGCGCATGGAAGATTTAGACTCCGCTCGATTTGCATATTTATACGGGACTCTAAGGGCAGCAGTAATTTTATTGCTCGTTGTGTTAATTATTTACGGGCTGTATTTAAATCGCAACTTGTTAGCACCGATTCAGAAAATTGCAAAGGAAGCTACACGTTTTGCACGAAAAAATACGCTCCCTGAAGAGACTTTACACGCTGAAATCAAGACAAGAAACGAGATCGGCCAGCTTGCACGCACTATTGACGTAATGGAGAAGGACATAATTAGCTACGTCGAGAATTTAACGCGCGTGACTCAAGAGAAAGAGCAGATTAAAGCCGAGTTAAACGTCGCTACACAGATTCAGGCTGACATGCTCCCGAAAGATTTTCCCGAACGCAAAGAATTTGAACTCTACGCAGCAATGAAACCAGCAAAAGAGGTCGGCGGCGATTTTTACGACTTCTTCATGATAGATAATAATCATATTGCTTTAGTCATGGCTGATGTATCAGGCAAAGGAGTCCCCGCAGCTTTATTTATGGTAATCGCTAAAACTTTAATAAAGGATCGTGCAAAAATGGGCGGCAGTCCTTCAGAAATATTAAGCGACGTAAATAATCAGTTATGCGAGGGCAACGAGGCAGATTTATTTGTAACCGTCTGGCTTGGCATTCTCGAAATATCAACGGGAAAAATTATCGCTTCCAACGCAGGCCATGAATATCCGGCAGTAAATAAAAACGGTGCAGATTATGAGCTCGTCAAGACAAAACAGAGTCCAGCAGTCGCAACTATGGAAGGAATCAAGTTCAGGCAGTACGAATTTGATTTACACCCCGGCGAAAATCTTTATATCTACACTGACGGAGTAGCAGAAGCAACAAATATTCATGAAGAGTTATACGGCACTGATAGAATGTTAGCAGCCCTCAACGAGACAAAAAATTTCAACGCAAACGAGATTTTGACTCACATGAAGAAATCTGTTGACGACTTCACAGGAGAAGCCCCGCAATTTGATGATATTACTATGTTATGTCTGCGATATTTCGGAGGTGATCAGACGTGAAAGAACTTAAAGTTTCAGCAGACGTAAATAAACTTGATGATGTTCTTGCGTTCATTGATGCCGACTTGGAAGAAAACGGCTGCAGCCCGAAAATACAAATGCAGCTCGATGTTGCTATTGAAGAAATTTTTGTGAATATCGCTCATTATTCAGGTTCGGAATATGCAATTATCCTGACTGACATAAATTCTGAATCGGCCAAGATAGTTTTTATTGATGAGGGCGTATACTTTGACCCGTTAGCGAAACCTGATCCCGATGTTACTTTACCTGCTGAAGAACGCAAAATCGGCGGGCTTGGTATTTATCTCGTCAAAAAAAGTATGGACTCTCTTAATTATGAACGCAAGGACGACAGAAATATTTTTACGATAACAAAGAGGCTTGCATAATGGAAAAATTTTCAATTAATACATCAAAAGCGGGTGCATTAAAATTTTCTATTTCGGGCAGACTCGACGCGGCCAGCTCACAAAATTTCTTGAACGTCATAATGTCTCATGTAGGCGATAAGAATGACTCTACTGTAATTATCGACTGCAGGGGTCTTGATTATATTTCCAGCGCGGGACTTCGTGCAATGCTGGCCATCCATAAAAAATGTAACTCTCAGGTGGTATTAACTAATGTATCACCGAAAATTTATGAGATTCTCGAAGTAACAGGTTTCTCGCAAATTTTTGATGTATCAGTAGCTGAAGATAATATAAAAGTGTCTGAAGTTAAGGAGCTTTCACAAATTAACGGTCAATTAATCGGCAAGTCTGACGGAACAGAAATTTTCAGGGTTAATTCTGATGAGCTTATGAAATTATATCCGGCTGGGAAAAATCTTGCTGACGTGGAAAACGAGATGAAATTGACCAAAGCAGCACTCCTTTGCGGAATCCCTACGCTTATATCATATTATATAGTGCATTATAATGACAGATACGGACTTGTTTACGAGATGCCGAACGCCCGCACAGTTGCATCACTAGTAAATTTTCAGGACTGGAATCTAAATCAATACGCCGTCAATATGGGAACAGCACTCAAGCAAATTCATTCGTGCGTACCTGAAGAGGGAATTTTTCCCAAGACAAAAAGTTTAGTTCTTGAATATCTCAAGCACGCGGCCAGTCATTACACTAAGAATGAAATCGAACAGCTTGCAAATTTAATAAATGCAGTCCCGGAAAAAAATACGTTCGTTTACGGCAGTTATCATGCTGGAAATGTATTTGTTCAGGACGACGAGATAATTTTGCTTAATATGTCGGGTTCAAGTGTCGGGAATCCAATTTTTGATCTCGCAGAAATTTATATGATTCACGTATTAGAGTCAGATATATTTGCAAAATCTTTAACGGGATTCGAGCCAAACAGGGCAAAAATTTTCTATGACTTAATGATTCGCGCATACTTTGACTTGAATGACATAATAGAACGTGAATATATTATAAAGATTGCTGCGTTATTAGATTCTGCGCTTCTGCCTGGTATGGGAAATTTTACGCCGGTTCAGATAAATAAATTCGTAACAAGTGCGAGACAAAATCTATTTCCTAAATTTACAAGTTACATGAACATTTTATCTCATGCAAAATTTTAAGGAGGTCTAACACGCTTTATCATGAAAAAATTTATTTGTGCAGTAATATTATTATTGCTGGTGGGTCAGTCAGTTTTTGCGGCGGAAAAAAATTCTGTCAATGCAGGTGTATTAACTTATTTGGGCACTACAGAGCAGGAATTTCAAGAGAGTCTTGACGACTTGAGAAAGGCTGTAGCTCCATTAATCCCGACTGATGACGAAAAAGGCGAGTGGGCAAACTATGACCGTTTAGAAGGTTTTCTTGCTTCGCTTGTCAAAACGCGCAGGGTAATCAAATTTTTTGACTCGTTAATGGCTATGGAAATGGCTTTACGTGCGGGAAGAATTGACGAGATTTCATTACCTGAGGCCGTAGCACTTTATCTCGTGAACAATAATTCAAATTATGATATTTATTTCTCGTTAAACATGATGCCGTCAACTATTTCATTTGGATTCAAGCGCGGGAACACGAAATTACAGAAAGAATTTAACACCGCTATTAACGCAATGAAGAAGGACGGAACATTAAAGCGTATCGAGAGCAAATATATTACAGATTTGGGAAACAGCGAGCCTCAGCCGGTAAAATTTGAAAATTTCAAGGGAGCAGCCGTTATAAAAGTTGCAGTAACGGGAGATTTGCCGCCGATAGATTTTATTTCAGCGAACGGGACTCCGACGGGCTACAACACTGCGATTTTAAGCGAAATAGGCAAGAGACTCAAGAAAAATATCAGGCTCATTAGTGTAGATGCTGGCGGAAGGTCTGCGGCTTTATCGTCAGAACGTGCTGATGTCGTTTTCTGGTATAGGAACACTGAAGGCTTTAACACTAATAACGTTAAGGGCTTGAAGGGTAAAAACGTAAACATGAAGGACTCTATTGACGGAGTAATTTTGTCCGAGCCTTATTACACTTGGGACACTGATTTAATTATAGGGAGGAATAAATAAATCATGCGTAAAATTTTATTAGCTTCTCTGCTTGTAATTTGTTGTGCGGGAATGAGTTTTTCTGCGCCGATAAAAACCGGTATGCTTTCACCCGTCGGACTTGATGAGAATGGCGTAATCGAATGGATGTCGAAAATTGCGCCTCTTGAGGGTCAGCCGGAAGCCGTTGACAAAGAAAATAGTATAGCTTTCTACGAGAATTTAACGAGTCTCTTAATGGCACTCAACGCAGGAAAGGTTGACAAAATTTCTTTAACGTCAATGTGTGCACGTTACATCGCAGCCAGAAATGAAAATTTGAATTACGTAGATTATCACAATAACGCTGTAATCGGTTATTCTATTGCAGTGCCGGAGTCAAAGCGTAATATGTTAATGGGAATCAACCTTGCAATTTTTGACATGAAGGCAGACGGGACTCTTGCTAAATTAATGCGCAAATATATTCTTGAGCTCGGCAATAATGATCCTGAACCTGTTACAATGCCCGTTATTTATCGTGAAAGCACGTTCAAAATCGCAGTAACAGGAGATATTCCCCCGATGGACTGCATTTTATCTGATGGAACGCCGGCAGGATTTAACACAGCTTTTCTCGCGGAATTGAGCAAACGAATCAAGAAAAATTTTGAGCTTGTAAATATTGACACAGGAGCGCGCGAAACTGCTTTATCATCGGGTCGTGTTGATATGTTATTCTGGTCTCGTTCGGTCTATAATGAGAAGGGCGACAGAATGCCCTATCCTCTTGATAATTTCACTGGTGTAGCAGTCTCAGAGCCTTATTTGCTGGACTCACGTGCAGCATTGGAAGTGAAGAAATAAATTATGCGTAAAATTTTATTAGCTGTCTTGCTTGTGATATTTTGTGAGGGAGTAAGTTTTTCTGCTCCGGCGAGAATAGGGGCTCTTACGTGCATTGGCCTTAGTGAGTCGGACGTTCTTACATGGACGGAAAAAATAGCAGTTCTTGAGGGCAAACAAGCAGGCTTCAAGAATGAAAATATTATAGTTTTCTACGATAATTTAACGTCTATGCTAATGGCACTGAACGCGGGGAAAATTGACAGATTCGCTCTGCCTTCAATAGTTGCAAAATATATTGCTGCACGTAATAGCAAATTAAATTATATCGATCATCATCATAATAAAGTAATGGGCTACTCTCTTGCAGCACTCGAACCGAAACGGGAAATATTAACAGCAGTCAACCGCGCAATTTCTGACATGAAGGCCGACGGGACTCTCACGAAATTACAGCAAAAATATATTCTCGAACTCGGCAATAATGACCCTGAACCGGTTATAATTCCTGTTATTGACGGTGCAGAATCACTCAAGATCGCTATAACAGGAGACTTGCCCCCGATGGACTGTATATTAGCTGATGGAACGCCGGCAGGATTTAACACAGCTTTTCTCGCAGATTTGAGCAAGAGAATCAACAAAAATTTTGAGCTTGTAAATATTGACACAGGAGCGCGCGAAAGTGCTTTAATGTCGGGAAAAGTTGATTTATTGTTCTGGATTTGCTCGATTTATAACGATAAAGGCGAGATAATGCCCTATCCGCTTGACAAGTTAACGGGTGCGGTGATTTCTGAGCCTTATTTGCTGGACTCACGTGCAGCACTGGAAATTAAGAAATAAGGAGATATACTCATGAAAAAATTTTTATGTTTGTTTCTGCTCCTTGCTTTAACGGCGGGGAGTGCTTCAGCTCTTGAAATGCGCGTAATAAAACTTGGTCTGCTCGCGAAAATGAACAGCACCGAGTCTGAATACGCAAATATTTGGAGAAAAACTTTTGCGCCCCATAACGAAATATTGAACGTCATCACAAAATTTTATGACACTTTAACAGCTATGCAGATGGCACTAGACAAAGGCGAAATCGATCAAATGATTTTACCCGAATCTATCGCCGGTTATTTCCTGAATCGCAACAAAAATTTTGAGTCAGCTCTTGCATTGCCTGCACCGGGAAGGGGACTCGCTTTTGGTTTCCTTGCAGAAAATAAAAAGTTGCGCGACGAATTTAATAAAGCTCTTCAGACTCTCCGCGATGACTGGACATTATCAGCGATTGAAGGACTTTACATAACAAATTCAACGTCAGACCCTGAGCCGGTAAAATTTCAGCATTTCGACAACGCAGAGACGATAAAAATTGCTGTAACAGGAGACATGCCCCCGATAGATTTTATTGCGGCAGACGGGACTCCAGCGGGATTTAATACGGCTGTATTGTCGGAAATTGCGGCATTGCTGAAGAAAAATATTGAACTTGTAAATATTGATTCGGGTGCGAGAAGTGCTGCTTTATCGTCAGGGCGTGCTGATGTTGTTTTCTGGTACGAGATTGATACGGCCGGCAGAGATAAGACAGATACTCCCGACGGCGTAATTTTGTCCGAGCCTTATTATGTCTGGAACAAATTTATACACATTAAGAAGATCCCCGAAAAAGTAAATTCTTCAAGCTGGAATTATCGTCGTGATTTCTTGAACATGTACAGGAGACATTAATTTTATGAAGAAATTTTTTGTGTTATGCTTGATTGTGTTAGCGGCCTGTCCTGTATGGGCTGCTGACTCTGAAAATTTAGAAGTTGGATTCTTGACGCGCTTAAAGACTAATCCCGACGAGTTCTACAAAATCGTAAAAGAGTCATGGACAACTAGAGGCTGGGCGATTCTCGGCGGTGATCACGCATTAAGTACAGCAAAATTTTATGACTCTCTCTCTGAAATGCAATTAGCAGTAGACCGCAATGACATTGAAGAAATGATTTTGCCTGATTTTGTAGCGGAATACTTAATCAAGACGAACAAAAAATATACTGTCTCGTGCGTCTCAAAGTCGGGGACAATGAGTCTATGCTTTGGGTTCATGAAGGATAATCAAGAGCTCGCTAATAAATGGAATGCTGCTTTACGTTCAATGAGGGCCGACTGGGTATTAATGAATCTCGTGCAGAAGTACATAAAAGATTTCAACGCCTATGACCCGCAATATAATTATCTTTACGGCAATAACTCAAAGAAGGAGCGCGAAAAATTTGCGGTAAAGTTCGAGCATTTTCCCGGAGCGCCGTTAATAAGAGTCGCAGTAACAGGAGATTTGCCCCCAGTTGATTACATTGACGCAAACGGACACCCGGCAGGCTTTAATGAGGCAGTGCTCGCAGAAATCGGCAGACGTTTACGAGTGAATATTTTGCCGGTACAGTTCAGCTCAGGGGCAAGGGCAGCGGCTCTTGTTTCGGGACGTGTTGAAGTAGTTTTCTGGTTTGAAGTCGATAGAAGCGTTCAGGCTCAATACGATATACCCGACGGAATAATTTTATCTGATTCATATTTTGATTGGGATACATTTTTACATGTCAGATTAGACGAGGATTAATTTATTATGCGGAAAATTTTTACTGCCCTGTTGTTAATAGCTTTATTTGCAAGTTCGTCATTTGCGGCGGGTCATCGAGTCGGAATAATCGTAAAGCTCAATGCGGACGCTGAAGAACTAGCAAAAATTGCTGACTCTCAAATATTTACACGTACAGCTATGAGCAGACCGGAAATAAAATATTATCCGTCAATTAGTGCAATGCAGTTAGCTTTGAAGGCCGGAGAGATTGACGAAATTTTATTGTCTGAACCTGTTGTTAATTATATGCTCGATATTAACCCTGACTATATGATTAATTGCATAATACTTCTGGGAAAAAATTTTCCGTCGTTAGTGTTCGGGTTTAACGCTGATAATGCAAATCTGCGCGATGAAGTAAACAAGGCACTTGCTGAAATGAAGAATGACGGGACTCTCGCACTTATTAAGGCTCAATACTCGGAATTTGACAAATCATTAGTTAATCCGCCCGCCCCTGTGAAATTCACAAAATTTGACGGTGCCAAGACAATAAAAATTGCTGTAACTGGAGACTTGCCCCCGCTCGATTACGTTGCACCCGACGGAACGCCCGAAGGATATAATGTAGCTTTAATTGCAGAAATTTCACGCAGGTTAAAATGTAACGTCGAGATCATAAATATAGACTCTAGTGCTAGGGCTGCTGCTCTTGCGTCAGGTCGTGCTGATGTAGTATTCTGGCTTGAATTTTATCGCGAACTAGACAATCAGCCTGATATACCCGAAGGAATAATTGTATCTGATCCTTATTTGCACTTGGACAGGCTTTATCACATAAAATTAAAATAGGAGTGATGTAATATCATGAAAAAATTTTTTGCTGCTTTATTATTAATTGCTTTATTTGCGGGTTCGTCATTTGCGGCGGGTCATCGTGTCGGAATGTTAGCAAAACTTTGCATGAATGCCTCTGATTTTGCGTCAAGTGTCCGCTATCAATATTATTCGCTGGAAAACTTGAGCAGGCCCGAATTTGAATATTTTGACTCGATTAATGCAATGCAGTTAGCTCTACAGGTTAGAAAAATTGACGAGATCGCTTTGCCTGAAGTCGTAGCAGAATATTTAATGACTGCTGATCCGAATTATTTAATTAACTGCACCGTAATAATGAAAGATAATCCGATGGCCTTTGCGTTTGGATTCAAGTCCGATAATCAAGCACTCAGGGACGAATTTAACAAGGCTCTTGCAGAACTTAAGCGCGACGGAACATTAATAACTCTTCAGGCACAATACATAACGCCGCGTGACTCAATGATGGAGACTCCTGCGCCGATTCACTTCACGAAATTTGACGGAGCAAGAACGATAAAAGCTGCTATAACGGGAGATTTGCCCCCGATAGATTTTGCTGCTCCAGACGGAAAGCCCGACGGTTTTAACATTGCTTTACTCGCGGAAATTGCCAAGAGACTAAAATTTAACGTTGAAATCTTGAGCATTGAGTCACCTGCTAGAGCTTCTGCGCTTGCGTCCGGACGTGCTGATTTAGTGTTCTGGTTCGAAATTTATCGCGGACTAAAGACTCAGCCTGATATACCAGAGGGCGTAATTGTGTCGGATCCTTATTACCAGTTTGATACGATTTATCATTTGAAATTAGCTGCTATGGAAGGTTCGAATTAAATCATGACTCTAAGTGAAATACTTTATAGAATATTGATTCAAGGCGGTTCATACTGGACGATTCTTAAGGGTCTTGGCGCAACAGTTGAGATTTCTTTATTTTCGCTGTTATGGGGGACATTATTAGGCGCGTTTGTGTGTCTGCTGAGAATGTCCAAGATAAAAATTTTGAGTTTTTGTGCGACGGTTTATATAGTAATTTTGCGCGGATCTCCTGTCTTAATGCTGTTAATGCTGATGTATTACGGGATATTTGCGCGCAGTTCACTTGAAGCAAACACTATAGCAATCGTAACTTTTTCGCTGAATGTTGCCGCCCATGTTGCTGAATTATTGCGTGCGTCGATTAATGCAACTGATTACGGCCAAGTCGAGGCAGCTAGGACTCTGGGTTTCTCAGCGTGGCAGTCGTTCAGGCTCGTTACTCTACCGCAGATAATTACTATTGCAAAGCCCGTTTATCAGTCAACAGTTATAAATTTGATTCAATGGACAAGTGTTGTCGGTTATGTCTCGATTACTGATTTAACGCGCGTAATAAACAATATTGCGTCAAGAACAATGCAGCCTATGATTACGATTATAATCGGAATGTTGATTTATCTTGCTCTTGCTTACATAGTACACGGGTTATTTGCGCTTTCGGATTATATTAATTCACGCAAGGAGGCGGCGGCAGAATGAGCTTAATTGAAGTAAAAAATTTGTGTAAGTCATTCGGGAGTCGTCAAGTCCTAAACAATTTAAGTGTAGAGATCAACGAGGGCGAAAAAATTGCGATAATAGGCGGTTCAGGCTGCGGGAAAAGCGTTTTTCTTCGTTCTCTTGAGCTTCTCGAAGTTCCTGACAGCGGACAAGTTTTCATTGACGGCAGCGAGATAACGGCCAAGAATGCAAATGTGAATCAAATACGCCGTAAAATGGGCATGGTCTACCAGAAATTTTATTTGTTCTCACATATGAACGTGCTTGATAATTTGTGTCTTGCTCCCGTAAAATTATTGAATGTTCCGCGCAAAGAGGCCGAATCACAAGCTATGGACTGGCTGTCTAAAGTCGGTCTCACGTCAAAGGCTCACTCAATGCCCGCTAAATTATCAGGAGGACAGCAGCAGAGAATCGCAATTTGCCGTTCACTGATGATGAAGCCGAAAGTTTTATTATTTGACGAACCTACAAGCGCATTAGATCCCACTATGGTTGGTGAAGTTCTTGCGATGATTAGAATGTTGACGAAACATAATATGACGATGTTAATTGTAACTCACGAGATGAATTTTGCGCGTGAAGTTGCTGACAGAGTTTTATTTTTCGCTGACGGAGGCATTTACGAGCAGGGAACGCCCGCAGAAATTTTTGACTCGCCCAAAGGTGAGAAGACTATTGCATTTATCCGCAAGTTAAAATATTTCACGTACGAGATTAATACGCCTGAATTTGACTTGTTAGCACTTCATGGAGGCATTCACAATTTCGCGGAAAAATACGGAATCGACTCAAAACTTTCATACAGACTGCAATTATGTTGTGAGGAGCTTTTGTACGAAGTTATTGCGGGCTGCTATGAGAATAAATCAAATCCTGATATTATCATCAGCGTATCATATTCTGAGGCTGACTCGTCGACTGTCATAAATTTAACGGCCAACAACGCGAAAAAGTTTAACCCGTTCGACATTGACGAGGACAGCGACTCAGATAATATACATTTAGGGATTGCAATGTTAAAGCGGATCGCCGACGAGATAAATTACAGGTACGAGGGCGATTCGAATCACATTGATATAATTTTAGGAAGGAAGTAAATTTTTATGCGTAAAATTTTAGCGTTTGTGTTAATTCTCGCGGCTTTGTGCGTTCCTGCATATGCTGCAAACCCTGACAAAGATATATTTATTATCTACACGAACGATGTACACTGCGGAATCGAAGATCATATCGGTTACGCCGGACTCGCTTATTACGTCAAGCAAATGAAGTCTTTGCACCCATATGTAACGCTTGTTGATGCCGGCGACGCTGTGCAGGGTGCTACGATAGGCGCAATTTCTCACGGGCGTTATATAATCGAGATAATGAATTTCTTGAGCTATGATATTGCAGTTCCCGGAAATCATGAATTTGATTACGGCTGGGGACAGTTTATGAATTTCGCAAAAAATCTCAAGTGCGGTTATATTTCGTGTAACTTCAGGGAGATTTCAACGGGAAAATTATTTTTTCAGCCGTACAAAATTTTGCAGTATGGAAATGTGAAAGTAGCTTATGTCGGAATCTGCACGCCCGAAACCCTTGTTAAATCAACGCCGATGACCTTCATGGACGAGAACGGAAAATATATTTACGATTTCGACGGTGCTGACAACGGCAAAAAATTATGTGCCTCGATTCAGAAAGCAGCCGATGACGCAAGAGCAGCCGGAGCAGATTTTGTTATAGCAGTCGGGCATTTGGGCGAGTATGAAGACGTGCCGACAGAGTGGAGCGCGCCTTTTGTTGTTGCAAATACACGCGGGATTGATGCATTTATTGACGGACATTCACACGAAGTAACGCCCGCCCTGAAAATTAAGAATCTTGACGGACGCGAGATAAATATCACTCAGTCAGGCACAAAATTAGCATATATCGGCCAAGTTGTAATTCACACTGACGGCACTATCACGACGGGATTACTTGACGGCAAAGACCCGGACACTGAAAAATTTGTTGAAAGCATTAAAATGCGCTATGAAGACACGTTAAAATCTCATTTAGCTTATGTCAGCTTTGATTTGTTAGCAATGGACGATAAAGGCGAATGGCTCATCAGGAACGGCGAGACAAATTTATGTAATCTCGTAACAGACGGGGCACTTTTCGCAGCAACTGAGACAAAAACGGGGCGCGCTGATATTGCACTAATCAACGCAGGCGGAATGCGTACAAATGTTAAAGCCGGCGAGGTTACATATAATGAGGCGTTATCAGTACAGCCCTTCGGAAATACTTTCGGATTATATGAAATTTCCGGGCAGACGATTCTTGACGAGTTAGAACACGGCGCGAGACTTTATCCCTACAGAAGCGGCGGTTTTCTTCATGTTGCGGGAATGACTTACACAGTCAACGGGAAAATTCCGAGTCCTGTAAAAGTTGACGAGCACAAAAGATTTATAGGCATTGAGGGCGAACGCAGAGTCAGTGATGTACTTGTAAACGGAAAACCCATAGATCCGCAGAAAAAATATATAGTCGTCGGAACAGATTTTGTCATTCGCGGAGGCGGGGACGGACACGCATTCAAAGGCGCAAGATTAGTAGAGCGTGATTTCATAGTAGACACTGACGTATTAGCGCACTATTTTAAGCATTTAGGAGTCGTCCCTGAACGTTACAGAGAGTCCCAAAATAGAATTAAATTTGTGAAGTAACAGCGATTTACATAAAAATTTAGAGGCTGACTCATTGCGGGCCGGCCTCTTTTGTTATTATGGATGAATTATTTTCTGCGTCGAGAATTTCTCGGCCTGTTAGTTGCGTCCATGCGGTTTAATGCATTCTTTGCGGGCTCATAGTTGGGATTGATTCTTAATGCTGTCTCGAACCATTGACGCGCCTCCGGTCTCTTTCCCATCGAGAAAGCTGTTTCACCGGCCTTATATGCTGCAAGATAATCACTTGAGTTAGAGTTTGCTAGCTCGACATATTTTCTATAAGCATTTGCACCCCTGAGTCTGCGTGCGTTGATGTGTGCGACTCTTAACGTGTTTGCTTGGCCGCTTGGAAGTCCGTAACTTGCGATAACTTTTGCGGGATCCGTTGATTTATTCTCGAAATTTGCTGTGTTGACTGGTGCCGGCTTTGGTGCTGGTGCCGGTGTGTAATCATCAGCAGGACTCGGACTCGTTCTCAAAGCTGCGTCAAGTCCTTCAATGTCAGATCCTAATGCAGCTCTCGGCCTCGATCTTGGAAATTCTTTACGTTTTGCTAATTCTCTTGCCTCACTCGCTGAAATGGGAGCAATCTTATCACCCCTGCGAATTAATGAAGTGTCGCCACCTTCTTTAACGCCTCTTGCCATGCTGAAACTTGTTTGAACGTCAATAATCTGCACAACTGCAATTGTTTGAGTCTTACGTCCGATAACATTTCCGTCCATATCAAGAACTGAGTCGCCTTCAGAATAAACGCGGTAAAGTGCGCCTTTTCTCCCGCCTGAAGTTGCCCCCACACTTAATGTAACGTCTCGGCCTCCAGCTGCTAAGACCTGCATATATTCATCTGCGACGGTTTCACGGACTCTAACGCCTAATTTTGTAACAGCGTCCTCAACTGCTTTTGATTCTATTGCGCTTATTCCTGTGCCTTCATTTGTTGTTATGCCCTGAAATGAAACGCTTGTTGATTTATCGTTTGCTGTGCCTGTCTCGGCCATTGAGAGAACTACTTCACCCGTTGTAACATTTATAATTCTCATATCAATAGTAACTTCTGCGGTGTAAGTCGTCTCGTGGAATAAATTTCCGAAACCTGTTGATGAATGCTTTGACTCAAATTGTGTAACTGAACCGAGAATCATATATTGACAGCCTGCGAGCCTTCCGACCTGAACGGCCATATTTGAATCTACAAGCCCCGACATTGAGAGCCTATGTTCACGGCCAATTGTTTCGAGTCTTTCGCGTTCGATTACTGCAATTTTTCGAGAGTTAGAGATCATGCGCGTAAAAATGTCTGTGATTATTTCTGCCTGACCGTAACTCATGCCCGGAGCTTTGTTAAGAAATCTCATGACTCCGACTCGATAAACTTCTTCGGAACTTGCTGCGCTGACTGACACGCATAATATTACGAGTGCGAGTAAAATTTTTCTCATGATTATAATTTTTCCTCCTTGCTAAAACATTTGACTCATACCAGCTTCGACTGCTGCCGAGATAGCTTTATATGACGCTTCATCATCAGTGTAGCCGATCTGCTTTCCCATTGAAGTTTTTCCGCCTAATTTAGTGCCTCGTGAAGTTACGGCCATTATTGCCACTGATGCTGTGCCGGTGTAAAGATTAAATTCATTCACAACGGGATAACCTGCTCTGACTCGTGCTACGACTGTTGCTGCTGCGCTGTAATTTGCGTTGATTCTCATAATTGCGTCAACGTTTCCCTCAAGTGCATAGCGTGCGGCCTGTGCTCGTGCTGCTGCCTGTCTGATTCGTCTCATTTTTGCTTCATCGACGACTCTATAACCGTTGCTGCGTAACATTTCGACAATAATTGCTTCTGCTGTCTTGACGTGCTGGGGGTCATCACCTGTAACGACTACTGCAATATCGCCCCTTTTAGGTAAAACGCTGCGTCCGTTGTCTGTTGCTCCTCCGTTAGAATAATCATAGCGCGGGCCTGAAACGTGATTATCAAGTTTACCCTTGAGTCCTGCTGCACTTGCGAAATTAGCGAGACACAACACAAGAATTATCGCGACAACAAATTTTTTCATTGCGTTAATCTCCCTTCAATTGAGTCATTGCTTAGGGCTTCGATTTCAACGCCGTTATCTGATAGTTTAGCTGCAATTTCTCTAGCTGTTGACGAGCTTGTTTTTATCGTGAGAGTCAATTTTTTCGACTTATAGCCCGTCTCGATCTCGCCGAAATCCTTTAAGAAATCTTCAATTTTGCCTGCGTCAGAGAATGAGTCAACGTCAGAGATTACAACTTTTATAAATTTTTCGCTGATTGGTGCGGGTTCGGGTTTGCTTTGACGTTCGAGAGATTTCTTGACTCGCCCGTTAATAGTCTGTTGTGTGAGTGATTCAATTTCGACTCCCATATTAGACAAGAACGATGCAACTTTTCTAGCTGTATTCTGCGAGACAATATCGACCTCAAGCAAATTATCATTATAAGAACGCTCGAAGACTTCACCAGATTTGCCGGCCAGTTCGCGTAATTTTTCCTCTATCTCTTCAACGTCCTTGAAGGCAGCACCGGCAATTTTGATATTTACTGTGATTCCGCCGAGTGATGAGCCAGCCGAAGCCATGTTGTAAGCGATTTTATAAACGAGCTGATCTGCTGCAATTGAAGCCGCCTGCTTGAAGCACCTTTCTGCACCTCCTGCGACTGTTTGAGCGGGTTTCTTTCCTGTTGTTGCTGAGACATTTTTAGAGCTTACCTGATATGCTGTCTGCGTTAATACTGCTTTAATCTGAACTTTTCCGCCCACACCGAATAATCTTATTCCGTGAATCCTTTGATCCGCGAATCTCTCTGCCGACGCTCTAGCAACGATTATAATATCAGCTCTGAGAGTCTTTGCTGCCTCCGTGAGTCTCAAAGGGTCGTCAAATGCCTGTGCGGGATCCAAGTGTAAAAGAGTCTTGGCCTGTTCAGGATCAACGAGCAAATATCCGGCGCGTTCAAATACTCGTAATAATTCGCCTTCAGTCGTCGAAATAAATGGTGTGCTGCCCTCGATTTTCTCATCTACAAGAATCATTATTCTAGGGTTGCCGAGCATTGCAATAACGTCCGGGCCAAGAACGCCGTCAAGTGCTTTCTCTTCGACTCTGCAAGTACCGATAATGTTTAGAACGCCGTCTTTGTCAACTTTTTCGCTGATTACCTTAAAATTTTTCACGAGTCCTGATGCTTTCGAGAACACTTTATCACGTGTAACTGCAAAATTTTCCATTTCAGTAACGCCGGTAACACATGCTCCGATAGCTTTTTCCAGTGCATCACGATAGGCCATTCTCATAGCTTCGTCTCGTGCAGCTTTTTTCTGGCCGTTTCTGACGGGGGCGTAACCTTCTGCATCATCAACGATGTAATAACCGTCTTTAGCTGTAACTTTTGCAAATGCAGGAACAGCACACGCAATTAATACAAGACTCGCAATTAAGAACGCAAAAAATTTTTTCATGATTCTATCTGCCTCACTTCTTTAACCTGAGCCGGCCTTTAACGGTGTAAGTTTTTCCGTCCCACTCGCCGTCAGTTATTTCTACGTGTTTCATTATGCCGTGTATAGAACCTTTTCTGACTTTGCGGTATTGCCGTAATAAATTTTTCTGCAAATCAAGAATTGCACCGCGCCGGGCCATTGCACGAGCTCTTGCAGGTGTAACGCCTCGTGGAGCTGTGCCGACTCCTGACGCAGTGAGAATTATTGCTAACAGAAAGAGTGATAATGCGCGTTTCATGATAAATTACCTGCTGACAATTATAACTTTGCACTCTTTGCGGAAATCATAAGAACTGCTGCGGATTTGTGCGGCTGCTGCGTTAGAGATGAAAATATCGACATTAGTTTTGCCGAGTCTTATAGCTTTAGTTACGATTGGATTGCTTGCTACTAAGATTTCACCTTTTGCCGCGTTAATATTCGAGAAATACGAGCATATGCCCGACGATAAATAACTCGAACGGTTTACAAAATTCATTCCATAGACTGCCCGGCCGCTTGCGTCGTAAACCTGAAATGTCATAGCCGGTACATACGGCAAATGGCGAACATCAATAACGAGTCCTGTATATCTTCCGCCTCTTCTCGGTGTTGAAGGTTTGCGGGGTGCTCTGGGTGCGGGTCTTGTAGGTGCTGGAGCTGGTTCCGGTTCTGGTTCAACATAAATATTAACATCGGGAGTAGCTCCTACTTCAGGATAGACGGCGGGTGCGGGAGGTAAGCTCGGTGCGATTATGTGTCTGATTTGTCCGAGTTTGATTCTTCCTTTGAGAACGTAAGACTCTCCGTCCCATTCGCCGCTGATTGCTTCAACGTTGCGGATAATTCCGTGAAGTTCGGATCTGACTCTGTCTTCTGCCATAAAATTTTCCATGCGGGTTTCTGCGTCAATTTGTACACCGACTAAGAACTCAAGTAAATTTCTTTGTAGATCCAACATTGCGCCTCTTCGTGCGAGAGCCTTTGCTTGTGCGCCTCGTGTGCCTGTTGGAGCGACTGCCATTCCGGTGGCCTCGACATAATTATTTGTCCAGTCGACTAAACCTTTTTCTCTCTGCGTAACGACCGGAGGATTAGCGGTTGTAGGTGTTGAGTCGTCCCTGCTTGTGGTGTGGTCGATTTCCTCGAATGCGAGTGCAGGAGAAATTAATAATGCTGCGAGTACGAATAATGTTGCAATAAAACGGTAACGCTTCATAAAATAAAACCTCCCTGTTTGATAAATTATTTAGTGTGATTAAATTCTATCAGGTATTTATATATTTTGTGCGGAAATTTAATTTGGCGATAACGTGATGATGTGCAAAGCCGCCGCAGGGTGGGTG
>JAFSXS010000085.1 GCA_017443945.1 Synergistaceae bacterium | reverse complement strand
CCGGTAACGTCAGCGATTGTGCAGTTGTCATAAAATTTTTAAGGAGGTCTCACGAATGCGAAAAGGTTTCACGCTCATAGAAATGTTAATAGTAATTGTAGTTATCGGCATATTAAGTTCGATGATGATGCTTTCAAGCACTGAGTCAGTGAGTTCAGCAAAGGCCGCTGACATTATAACGAGCCTTAACAACATAAAAATTGCTGCACTTGCTCACTATATAGACAGCTTTGACGTTTACAATACGACGGCTAATCCCGACGAAGGAAAAATGATAGCCTGCACGAAATTATATTTGCAAAATGCAGACGCAATCAACATGCAGGAATTTTCGAACAGCGGCGGAGATTTTTACTCGATAACGACAGACAGCACTAACAAAAAAATATGGTTCGTCGCTTATAAATTTTCTTCAACCGGCAATACCGAACAGATAAGAAGCAAATTAGCAGGCCGGGCACATTCGGCAGGACTCAAATCAGCGGCATCATCTACAGCAAGAGATTTTCAAGAAAGTGATACAACCGTTTATATGCGAATCCGTTAAAGTATTTATGCTATTATTACAGCAAAATTTTTATTAACAGGAGATAAAAGAGTCATGGCAATCATTCAAGTTATACAATGGGACGACAGCCTAAATTCTAATGACGTTCTTGCGTGGCGTTATGTCAACAAGAAGAATGCGTCAAGAAGCGACGAAATCGGCAACTGGTCTCAATTAGTAGTGCGTGAAGCTCAAGAGGCTATTTTATTCCGTGATGGTCAAGCAGTAGATTTGTACGGGCCCGGCCGTCATACGCTTTCAACTGATAATTTGCCGTTCCTGCGCACAATTATGAATCTACCAACCGGCGGCGAGAGTCCATACAAGGCGGGTATATGGTTTGTCAACAAAGTTAATTTGCTCGACATGAAGTGGGGTACGCAAAATCCTTTATTACTCAAGGATCCGGAATATCAAATCCCTATTTATGTGCGTGCATTCGGACAGTTTGGACTCAAGATAACGGAGAGCAGACAATTTGTGATTAAACTTGCAGGCAATAAAACGAGCATAACCCGCGCTGACATAGAAAATTACTTCAGGGGACTAATTTTAAGCCGCATGGGTGATATGATAGCGACTTACATTGCGCAGAAAAAAGTTACAATTTTCGAGATTAATTCATATCTTGAGGACATGTCAAATGAGGCCGTCGAGAAATTGAAGCCCGCTTTCTTGAATTTCGGAATAGAGCCTGTAAATTTCTATTTCGGATCTGTGAACGTTCTTGACGATGACGAGGGAATCAAAAAATTAAAATCTGCCCTGAGTGAACGTGCAAGCATGAATGTAATGGGCTATAACTATCAGCAAAAACGCTCGTTTGATGTATTAGAATCAGCCGCAAAAAATGAGGGAGGTTCTTCACTAATCGGCGCGGGTGCAGGTTTCGGAGCAGGACTCGGAATGGGCGGAGCTTTTGGACAAATGGCCGCTAACATGAATCAATATATTAACCCTCAGCAGCCTTCACAACCGCAAAATCAGATTCAGACTCCAGCGTCAACACCTTCAGCAAATAATAATAATTGTCCTCATTGCGGAAAACCTTTAGTGCCCGGTGCTGCGTTTTGTCCATTCTGCGGAAAAAAGCCGGTTTGTTCTGAATGCGGGGCTGCATTAATTCCCGGCGCGAAATTCTGCCCTCAATGCGGTAAACAAGTATAAAAATTTTTATTTATTCATGAAAGGTTAGTGATTCATAATGTGGAAATTTTTTAACAAGATTCGTCAAGTGTTTAACATTTTCTTGATTATGTTGTTAATCGGGCTTGCTGCTGCTGTATTTGTTTATTTTCTGACGACTCCGGAACAGAGGGGCGTAACATTTTGGATTTCAGTAGGATTCTTAATTTTCGCGCTTGTACTAGAGACTCTAATGTTTTCGGGGATTGCGATGCGTGAGGACTCTGGGCGAAAAGTTCCGGTCGGGTTTACTCAAGTATTATTATGCGGGCTTTATTTCTTGTTCGTAATAATTGTATCTGTGTGGAATGCATTTGCGAATTTTACGGTTATAAAATATATGCTGATTCATATCGGGGGGCTTGTAGTATTTCTTGTGCCGATGATATTAATTAACATGGCTTCACTTAGGATGACGGGAGCAGACCGCACAGAACAGCGCGAGGGCCGGCAGAATCTCACATCAATGGCAAATAAAGTCGCTTATATCGCCGAAGATTTGAAGTCTACAGGAATCCCAGCAGAAAGTGTCTCAGCAATCGTGAATCTTTCGGAATTAATTAGATACTCTGATCCTACGCCAGCAACGAGCAGAATAGAACGCGATTTGGACGACGCAATTAATAATCTCGTGAAAGTTTCAGAGGGTAAAGACTTAGACGCAATTTTACGAGCCTGCACACTTGCTGAGAGATCCCTCAAAGAACGCAACGAGGCTGTACGTAACGCGAAATAAAGCAAATAAAAGCGGGAGTCGCCATTCCTCCCGCAAAACTTTCAAATTTTCCCAATAAATTAAATCTTGAATAACGGTGCTAAGACAAGTGCTACAACTGTCATTAACTTAATTAAAATATTCAGTGCCGGGCCCGCTGTATCCTTGAAGGGGTCGCCTACTGTATCACCAACAACTGCCGCCGCGTGATTGGGTGAACCTTTGCCGTTAAAATGTCCCTCTTCAATATACTTTTTCGCGTTGTCCCATGCTCCGCCGGAATTTGCCATAAACAAAGCCATCATTACGCCCGTTACTATTGAACCGCCTAATAATCCGCCAAGAGCCTCTTTGCCGAGAATAAATCCTACAAGCACAGGAACTAATATCGCCATTACGCCGGGGACTATCATTTGAGTCAATGCAGCATGAGTCGAAATCGCTACACAACGTTCGTATTCAGGTTTTGCGGTTCCTTCCATGATGCCGGCTATCTCGTGGAACTGTCTGCGTACTTCTTCAATCATTGAGCCTGCTGCTTTGCTTACTGCATCAATTGAGAGCGAGCAGAATATAAACGGTAACATTCCGCCGATTAACATTCCGACTATTACATAAGGATTCATAATGTCGATTTTGTCAATGTGTGCCGCCTGTGAATATGCCACGAACAAAGCAAGAGCCGTTAAAGCCGCCGATCCGATAGCAAGTCCCTTACCCATTGCAGCTGTTGTGTTTCCGATTGCGTCAAGATGGTCTGTGATTTTGCGTACACCTTCGGGAAGCTCGCTCATTTCTGCAATTCCTCCGGCATTGTCTGCGATTGGCCCGTATGCGTCGACACTTAAAGAAATTCCCGTGATTGAGAGCATTCCTACAGCAGCAACAGCTACACCGAACATTCCCGCAAGATAATAGCTGATTAATGTAGCAAGGCAGATTAATAATACAGGAATCCCGACAGACATCATGCCGAGTGAAAGTCCCGATAAAATTACAGTAGCAGGGCCGGTATTAGAAGACTCTGCAACGCTGCGGACAAATTTGTAATCACCTGATGTATAAATCTCCGTTACTATGCCGATTAAGATTCCTGCCAGCACTCCCGATGTAACAGAAAGAAATACGCTGAATGAATTTGTGAAGAAAAATAGAATGCTCAATACAAACGCTCCCGCAATCATCAAGCCGCCTGCTACAAATGTACCCGTCCTGAGTGCAAATGCTGCGTCGCCGTCGTCGATTCTCTGCATGACTCCATCCATTCCCGGAAGTTTGCGGACAAATGCTGCTACAACATCAGAAAATGGAGCTTTACGAGAAATCATCATACAGCCAATTATTGACGAGAACACACCCCACGCAGCCAAGAATAATGGATAACCGATTCCCCAGAGTCCGAGAGCTTCTCCGCCCTGAGTGAATGAGTAAACAGCACCGATCGCCATTGCTGCAAGAATTGAATTTACGTAAGACTCGAACAAGTCCGCGCCCATTCCTGCAATATCACCAACGTTATCACCGACGTTATCTGCTATGACTGCCGGGTTTCTCGGATCATCTTCCGGGATTCCTGCTTCAACTTTTCCGACGAGATCTGCTCCTACATCAGCGGCCTTCGTGTAAATTCCTCCGCCTACACGCGCAAATAATGCGATTGAGCTTGCTCCCATTCCGAAAGCTGTCAACGCCGTAACATCATTCAGGAATAAATAAGCAACTGATAACCCAATAAGGCCAAGACCAATTACAACCATTCCGACAATACTTCCGCCGGAGAATGCTACTTCAAGTGCTTTTCCTGCTGCACTCGAATTTTCTGCTGCTGGAGTCTCTGAGTCTTTGCCGAGTTCAACGGGGTTAGCTGCCTGTACTCCTTCTAATGCTGCGTATGAAGTTTTCCCGTTCGCCTGAGTCGCTACATACATCCCGATATAACCTGCTGTAGCACTGCACAAAGCTCCGAGAACAAACGCAAACGCCGCGCCGAGTCCAAGTGCAGAGACAAGCAAAATTGCAACTACTCCCACAAAAGGAGCAAGCCACGTATATTCTTTCTTGAGAAATGCCATCGCGCCATTGTGAATAATTTCTGAGAGTTCAGCGACTCTGGGATGATTAACGGGACTCTCTGAAAGTTTCTGATAAACTGTCCAAGCATAAAGCCCGGCCAAGACTCCAAATACTAGAGTGATGAATACTAAAAATAGCCACATTTAGAAAATTTACCTCCCTAATGTTTAAATCAAATTTTATGATTCATAAATTATAGCCTATTTTTCGTGAATAATTTGCTATACTCATTAAATATTACGAGTCAGGAGGCGCAAAAATTTTGTTATTCGCAAAAAAAGTTACGATTTACAAGAAGAAAGATAAAGCGACATGGCAGAAAATTAAAGATGTTCTCAAGTCTTCCGGCATTAAAGGAGTCAAGGCTGGTCATTATGCGATTGATTCTCTAAGTGTCTGCGGGTGCGGGAGTAAATTAGATCCTCGAAATTTCGGCACAAACGGAAAAATTGACAGAGACGTTTATTATATTGACGTGAGAGAAGAAGATTTAACGCGCGCTCAAGAAATTATCTCACAAAACGGAATCAACGCAGAAATTATCAATGATGTATGGGGCAAATTCGGGAGGGTGTGAAGAATGCTGCTTGTAATTATTCAATGTGAAGACGTTGTTAAAAGGTGTTCGGGCTTTCTCTGCATGAACGACTTTTACGAGAGAATTAATAAATTTGAAGGTTATTCGCCCGATACGCGTTATATGACAATGACTTGCGGAGGGTGCTGCGGAAATTTATTAACTCCTAAGCTCGAAAATTTTGGCATGAGACTCAAGAAGGCAGGAATAGAGAAAAATGACGTAATTATACATTTTGCGACGTGTATTTGTTCTGATAATGCACATAGACAGCCTTGTCCGTTTTTGAATCGCATGAAGGCGTTATTACAGAAAAAAGGCTTTAATAATATTGTGCTTGGGACTCATATTTCGAAAAAGGCGCAGGCAAAGAGGGACGCAGGAATTTATAAAAACTGGTAGGTCAGGAGGAAAAAATTTTTTATGCTTATAGTTCAAATCACGGGCAGTTTAGGTAATCAAATGTACGGTTATGCACTTTATCGAACACTTTTAGCGCGCGGACGTGATGTCTATATGGATTTGTCATTCTACGATAATCAAGACAGCCCCGTTGTAACTGCTAGAAAATATGAGATTGCAGACGTATTTAATATAACTGAACGCACCATGAAAATATCGCGGCTAAGAAAATTATTTATCAGTGCAGCAAACAGACTCAAAATTAGTAATCTCGTGAAAATATATAGAGACAAACAAAGCCATTTTCAGCCGGAAATCTTAGAACTTCATAACGGCATTTTACAAGGTTACTGGCAGAGCTTCAAATACTCCGCAGAAATAGAAAATATTTTACGCAAAGAATTTACGTTCAAGAAATCTCTAACCGGCAAATCAGCAGAAATAATTGACAAGATTCGTAATACTAATTCTGTGAGCATTTCATTTAGGCGCGGCGATTACTTGAAAATAGGCGGTGCACTCTCTGTACTTCCTGAAGAATATTACTCTAAAGCAATCAGCTATATTCAGGAAAGAGTCCCCAACGCAAAATTTTTCTGCACTTCCGACGATATTGACTGGTGCAAAGATAATTACAGCAAAAAGGGGCTTGATATTGAATTTATTGACTGGTCGCTCGGTGAGAATCAATATTTTGATATGCAGGTCATAAGCGAGTGCAAATATAATATTCTAGCTAACAGCACATTTTGTCTCTGGGGTGCGTGGCTGAATCAGAATCCAAATAAAATAGTCCTTCGTCCGGAATGGTTCCCCAACAGAAAAGATTTTTGGCCGGATGACTGGATCCTAATTTCTTAAAAGCGAGGTTTATATCATGAAAAAAGTTATAGTCAGCGGTGCAACGGGCTTTATCGGCTCTTACTTAGTCAGAGAATTAATCAATCATGACATAATAGTTTACGGAATCGGCACGGACATAGCCAAACTCGAGTCAATGAACTTCGGGAAAAATTTTATTCCCGTTACAGCAGATTTCAGAGTTTATGACTCACTTGACAGACAGATAAAAGACTCTGACATTGACGTTTTTTATCATATGGCTTGGATGGGAGGTTTTACGAGTGCGCTAAAAGATTATTCCCTGCAATTCACTAATGCGAAGGCGGCCTGCGATGCTTTGTGTTCAGCTGTAAAAATTGCCTGCAAAAAATTTGTCTTCGCCGGTACCGTCAACGAGATAGAAATTAATCAATTCATGAACAATGAAAGATTTATCCCGCGCGGAACTTGTATTTATGCCTCTGTAAAAGTCGCTGCAGATATGATTTCAAAGACTCTTGCGTGGCAGAACAAATTAAATTATTGCAGTGCGTTAATTCCTTTGCCCTATGGAGTTGGCAACAATTCCCCGCAATTAATTAATACCGTGATAAAAAATTGCTACGAGGGCAGGCCGTCAAAGTTAATCGAGGGCAATAACAAATATGACATAGTTCACATAAGCGACATTGCGAGGGCGTTATATTTAATCGGCGAAAAGGGTCATAACATGTCAAATTATTATATCGGCCACAGAAATTTAAGAACTTTCCGCGAAATAGTCTGCAACATTAGAGATGTCATCAATAAGGACGCTGAATTAAGATTCGGCGAGTATGAAGACAGCTTAAACATGGATTATTCATACACGGATTTAGACGCGCTTTATCGTGATACAGGCTTTGAATGCACGGCAGATTTTGCGCAGACAATCAGGGAGCAGGCCGAATACTTGAAATCTATAAAATTTTAAAAATTTCTTCTTGCAATTTTACGTGAATGCTATAAAATTTGCGCGTTTTGATATTTCCTAAGGAGGAATGTTGTATTGTGTCGTCGTCCAAATCTTTTACTTTCGATTATTGTTCTTTGCATTAGCGCGCTTATAGTTACGTTCGGTGTAGTTGATATCGAACTCGAATCAGGTTCACATTTCGGACTCGGTCTTCCTGCTCAAGTTCCGTTATTATTTGCTACGATATTTGCTGCTTTAGTTGGCGCATTATATTTAAAACGTTCGTGGCAGGATCTCGAAAAGGGTATGGCCGGAGCAATTCAAGTTTCTATTCAAGCAATCGTAATATTAATTCTTGTAGGCTGTCTTGTCGGTTCATGGATTCAAAGCGGTGTAGTTGCCACGATGATTTATTACGGCCTCGAAGTTATGTCCCCGCGATATTTTTATTTAGCTACGTTAATAATCAGTGTTGTTGTTGCACTTGCGACGGGCTGCTGCTGGACAACAAGTTCAACGGTCGGAGTCGCTTTAATAGGTATCAGCGCAGGTCTTGGACTTCCTTTGCCGATAACTGCGGGATTTGTAATTTCGGGCGCGTATTTTGGCGATAAGATTTCTCCGCTTTCAGATACGACTAATCTTGCACCGGCTGTAGCAGGCAGTGAATTATTTGATCATGTCCGCGCGATGATTTGGACAACTGTTCCGACTCTATTAATAACGGCTGTAATAGCTTTTATGATGGGAGATTCAGCGCAGGGTTCAGACGGCGGGAGAATAGCATTAATTCAAAGCATGATGAAAGCAGAATTTAATATTTCTCTCTGGGCATTTATACCGCCTATGATAATTCTTGTGATGGCAGCGTTGAAGATTCCTGCGATTCCCGGAATAGTTGCGGGCATTACTGGAAGTCTTATATTATCGCTTGTGAGAGGCTCGACCCCATTTGAAACAATGAACGTATTATTTTCCGGTTATGTGCCTGAACACTTAGCAAAATTTGCAGAAGCTGCTACACCCGAAGCAATGACAGCTATAACGGGACAATTTAACGCTTTCACATCATCAGCTTTGACGGTAACGCCTGAAATTTTCGCGAAAGTCGGCGGACTGCTCACACAATTATTTACACGAGGCGGCATGACTTCAATGCTTGAAACAGTGTGCTTAATAGTTGTAGCTTTGTCTCTGGGCGGAATTATGGAAGTCTGCGGATTTCTTGATGTAATTCTTGATGCTCTTATGCGCCACGTAAAGACAGTAACGGGAATGATAGCTTCTGTGCTTGCGTCGGCATTCATGGCAAATGTATTTTTGAGCGAGCAATATTTATCGATTATAGTTCCTGGAAGAATGTTCAAACGCGCATTTGATGAACGTAAATGGCAGAACGGGAAAAAATTAGCACCTGTTATGTTATCGCGTTCACTTGAGGACAGCGGCACAATGACATCTGTATTAGTTCCTTGGAACACTTGCGGAGTATATGTCAGCTCAGTATTAGGAGTAGCGACTCTTGATTATCTGCCTTATTGTTTTATGAACTGGCTTAATCCGATTGTAGCGTTAATAATGACTTCATTAGGACTCGCAATTATCTGGAAGGATGACGACGAGTCAGAGCTTGAGAACGTTATTATCCCTGAAGGTGCAATTGCTGAATAACAAAAAAATTTGTCCCCTGTCAATAATGGCGGGGGATTTTGTTTGCGCTTGTTTTTTGCCGCCGAGCGGGGTGGGCGGGTGGGAGCGAGGCGGCAACATCAAAAAATTTCTTTCTCGGTCGAATACGTTTTTATCGCGAATAATTCATCAAATCCGAACGACTTATAAAATTTATATCCCATCGGAGTAGCTTGAAGAGTGATTATATTTCCATGAGATAATTTGCAAATTTCCGCCATCATTGACGCTGCTACACCTTTGCGCCGAAATTCCGGACGAGTCCCGAAATAATATACTCCGTTTTTGCGCGTAAATAAAAAATTTCCTGCAGGTTTATCATCAAGTTTTGCAAGATAAAGCGCGATATTTTCACGGTCTTGATTCAATGCGTCTACAAAGTCAAAATATTTTTGCGTTATCTCGTTTTCTTGACTGCCGAAAGATATTCCCGCCGTTACTGCCCATTCACGAGAATTATTTATTACGCGTTCGATTTTAATATCGGGATTCACTTTATTTGTGATTGCTTTATCGGGATTAAGGCTCATTGCAATTAAATCACCTGCATAAAAGAGTCCGGCAGAATCTAAAATTTTCGTGTCAACATCATCATATATCGGCCACATGAAAGACTCTCTAGTGCTAAAAAATTTCATGACTTCATCAGCTATTTTGCCAGCTAATTTATCAGGCCAGTAAACCCAGTTTTCAAGCTCGCAGCCCACAGAGAAGCAGAAGCCCTTATCAGCTAAATTAATTGACTCGCTGACATGTAAAGACTTTAAACGCGTGAGAAAAAATTTTAATTCATCCCATATCATATTTTGCACGTTACAGCACCTCCGATAGACCGCATTTTTTCGCAAGTTCCCTTATTTCGTTAAGAGTCTCACTTGAAATATTTTCGCTTTGATTCTGCCTGATTAAGTCTTTCACAACAGATAGACGAGATTGCATTGATTCCGGGTCGAATTTTACTCCCTCGCTTTGAAGTTCGATTAATTTTGCGCGCGTGTTCTCGTGTTCTGACTTGATGTCTAAATCTTCACGGGTTAAATCGCGTAATTTATTCTGTAGGTCTCTTCGTTCGTCGCTGGTCAAGCATGATGCTGCGTAATCGTCTTCGTTCTTGAAGCCCAGAGCCAATAATTTTTTCCCGAAATTTACTTCATGTTTCTGTATGTCGTCTCTAGCACGTGCCATTTGAGTCTCTAAAGTATGAATCTCTGTCAATAATTTATCAAGTTTTGCGCTCTTATCGTTTTTTGTCTCGCGGCATTCGTTAAGGCGTGTGCGGAGTGTCTCAACGTCTTTATTCATTCGTTCCTGTTCATCATCGGGCTTGCGTGAGGCAAATAAAATTATTCTCTGCTGCTGTAAGCTGTCCCGTTCTGACTCGACTCCTTTGACGCGGCTTGCTAGTTCTTCACGTTTTAATCTTAGTGACTCTTTTTCTTTCTTGAGTGCCGCAAATTTTGTCTGCGATACTGATACTTCGCGTTCGAGCAGATCCCGTTTTCTTGAGCCTTCCTGCCAATCGTTTAGGCGTTTTTCGAGTGCTGAAATAACTTCGCCGGGATTCTTGTCGGGCAGAGTCTTATAACCGTAGGGCATTATTTGCGAGATTAACTCACGTTTTAAGCTGTTGACAATTTCTTCCTGAGTCTTTACTTCGTTCTCAAATCTTGACTCGTCTGACTTCTCATTGTGAAGTGAAAATAAAGCGTCCTGATGAAATTTTGTTATTTCTTCGCGTGTGCGTGTAATTTTGTCGAGTTCATCTGCGGCGGTTTTCATGTCATGTTCGGCTGCTTCGGCTGTATCTGCTGTGCTGCGTGCTAATTGAAGTGAGTCGCGCGTTTTCTGGCGTTCTCTGTCAATTTCCTCAAATGGAGATATGCCCGTGCTTAATTTCAGACCCATTATAGAAACTTTTGCGGAAATTTCAGCGTTTAAGGCGTTGAGCTGCTTGCGTAAATCACTTTCATCGCGGGTAATTGACTCTATTTCCTCATTTAATTTGCCGGTTTTGGTCTGCCTTGAAGTTAATTCATCGCGTAATTTGTCTAAATTGCTTTGTGCTTCGAGTAACTGATTATGAACTTCTTCAGGATTTGGGACAACAGCTCCGGACGTGTATGGATGAGTCAACGAACCGCACAAGGGGCAAGGGAGTCCGTCCTGCAAAAGTTCTCTGACCGCGTCTAAATCTTGAATCCTCCGCAATAGTGCCACGCGTCTTTCGAGTTTTGCTGCTTCTGCTTCAAGTTCGTTTAAGCGTGCTGACTGTTCGACATCACGCAAATTTAGATTTCTTGTTTCCTGCTGAACCCGTAATTTATTTTCCTGCAAAATTTTTAGTTTATCTTCGAGTGATTTTGCCTCCTGAAATTTTCTGTAAAGTTCGTCGAGTTCTGCAAGTTTCTTGATACTTTTTTCGCAGATTTCGCGCCATTCCGGAATACTTTTACCCTTGAGCGTGCTTTCATAGTATGCTCTTGCGCGTGTGTATTTTTTCTCGATGACCTCGAATCTGTGCATAACGTCGGAAAATAATGCGCTTCTGTCATTGAGTGAGCTTTGAGCCTGCTGACGTTTTTGTATTGCTCCCTCCCATAAAGATTTTAGCGCGAGTCGTTTTTCTTCTGATTTCTCGTACATGCTGAAACATTTTTGAATGCCGGGGAGGCCTGCTATTAATTTCTCGTCAGTTGTTCGAACCTGCAAAAATTTTCGTGCCTCGCGTAATTCAATTTCGAGTCGTTCGAGTGATAATCTAGCTTGTTCGACCTTTGCTGAACATTCGCGTAATTTTTTTTCTGACTCGTCAAATTCCTGACGTGTATTTATTACTGCCTCGCTGCGTTCGATTATTTGTCCGTCAAGAGCTCTGACTCTTTGCGCTAAATTATTTAATTTTGTCTGTTCCGCTAATTTGTCTCTGTATTCTGTCTCGATTAGGGTTAAGGCCTCTTCAGCGTTTTGCAGTTCCGTGCGTGCGGTTAATAAATCATTTCGCAATGAGTCCTGCTTGATTCTATTTTTTTCACGTTCTGCGCGTAAATCTTTTATTGCTTCGTATGATTCGCCGAGTTCGAGAGTCTTTGCTCCCCGTTCTAGTCTCTGTCTTGACGGCACAAACAAAGCTGACCGCCTTTCCCAGTCGCTGCGGCGTGTGTCTAATTCCTTCAAGTGTTCAATCAAATATAGTTCTGTGCTTCTGTGCTTTAAGATTCGTTTTATGTCATTGAGTTCGTCTATAATTTTATCGATCATGAAATTTTCTCCCGTTTATATTATATGAATAATTATATTACGGTTGTAGCAAATACACTTGAATATCTGTAAAAAACTTTTCTCTGAACGCTACTCCAGACTATTAACGGGTG
>JAFSXS010000084.1 GCA_017443945.1 Synergistaceae bacterium | reverse complement strand
TTAATTTTTGCTTTGTCCTCGCCCTTAGTAGCGCAATAGAAAATAGCATAAATCATCAGGAAAACGCCGATTAATATACCCGGAATGACTCCGCCCAAAAATAATTTTCCTGTTGATACGTCAGTCGCGAGTGAATAAAGCACAAACGGAATCGAAGGAGGAATAATAACGCCCAAACCTCCCGCAACTGCGATTAAACCTGCTGCCCACGTTTTGTCATAGCCTAAATCGACCATGAAGGGGACGCACATAGCTCCGACAGCTGCTGTTGTTGCAGGGCCTGAACCGGAAATAGCACCGTAAAATAAACATGTGAGAACTACAGCGCAGGGAACTCCGCCAGTTATCCTGCCGACGAAATAAGAGAAAAAGTTAAATAATTTCTTCGAGATTCCGCCCTCAGCCATGATAACGCCGCCGAGAATAAATAACGGTACTGCTAAAATCGGTGTAGAATTTGCGCCGCTCAAAGTGTTGTCAATAATCTGCGGAATAACGCCGCCTCTAGCCATTAACAGAATCGGAGCGACAGAACCTAATATCATGCTTATTCCGATTGGAATCGATAAAATTATTGCTACGAGAAATACTACAAAGACTAATAACGCTGCCATTGTTTATTTGCCTCCCTCTGCTCTGAGTCCTGCCTCTGCTTCAGCCTTTGCATCAAGCTGCGTCTGCTCAAGCGTAGTAAGCTCCTTCACGTTGAAATTCTTTAAATGAATAAAGAACATTTGTATAGCCCTTAATGTCGCAATAATGAACCCGAATAACGCAACAGCATAAATCCACCACATAGGCCAGCCCATTGCGGGAGAAGTCTCAGCGCGCGCACCTTCGAGCATTGTACCTGCTGCCCACTTCAAGCACTCTACAGAATGATACGCAAGAAGAGCCATGCAGACCGCTACTATTACATCAACGCACAAATTTATTACTTTGCGCAAAGTTTGAGGCAGTAAATCAATAATTACGTTGACTCTTAACATGTTGCCTTTGCGAATCGTGTAAGCCAGCGAAATAAATACGCTCATAATCCACATAAAGCGCGAAAATTCTTCAGCCCAAGTTAATGACGGTATAAACGGAATCTTACGCACAATAACCTGAAGCATCATGACGCACGCAATTAAAATCAAGAATATGACCATTAGAGTCTCTTCGAAATGCTCATCAAGCCACTTAAACAATTTTATGACCTCCTTGCTAAAATTTTATGATTCAGCCTGCGACGCAATTAAATCTTTTGAACGTCCGGCCCTTAACACGTAACTGTCGAGTCCATGTCCTAGCCATTCGCTTACTTTGCGCGATAATGCCATAACTTTTAAGACATCAACGCCCGTGTAAATTCCCATTTCATCGAGCATATTAATAACGTCCTCCGTTGAGACATTTCCTGCAGCACCTGGAACGAACGGACAACCGCCGAGTCCTCCGAATGAAGCATCAAATCTCGTCATACCTGCCTGCATTGCCGCGAGAATATTTGCGATCGCTGCACCTCTTGTATTATGGAAATGCAGCCACCATGAAGCATTACTATATTTTTCGCGTACGTGTTTGCATAAATCGTAGACTTGATTCGGAACTGCTTGGCCAGACGCGTCAGATAATGAGATTTCATTTATTCCGACATTCAAATAAGCCTCGATAATTGCGTCAACGTCTTCAACTGGTGTACGGCCTTCCCACGGCGACGCGAACGGCATAGAAATAGAACCGGAAATTGCGATATTATTCTCATTTGCCATTTTCACGCAGTCTGCAAAACCTGCAACGCTTTCTTCAGGTGTACGATTTAAATTTTTCAAGTTATGCATACGGCTGGCGGACACGTTTAATTTCACTTTTTTGCACCCGCATTCTATTGCACGTTGAACGCCCCTGACATTTGGAATTAACGCGCGAAGTTCGACACCTTCAGGGACTTCTCCGACTCGTTTAAATAATTCGTCAGTGTCGGCCATTTGCGGAACTTTTTTAGGGTGCATGAACGAACCTACTTCAATAACGGGAAATCCTGCATCAATGAATCCGCGCAAAATTTCAAGTTTCTGATCCGTCGATAAAATTATTTTCTCGTTCTGCAGTCCGTCTCTGAGTCCTACTTCACAAATACTAATTTTTTCGGGTAGATTCATTTTTCGGCCTGCTAGTTAATGCCATTCTCGGCAAAATATTTTTTCGCAGCGTCGAGACACTGTTTAGCGTGGCCTGCGACTCCACGTGCTTTAATTTCCTTCAAGTTTGGAAGCTCGATCGATAAAGGAATTTCCGGCATAGCTTTTATCATGTCAGCAATTTTTACATCGCCGTCGCCTGGATAAAATCTCGCCTCACGTGCCGTATACAACATTAAATCGTCCTTGATATTGTCAAGAACTGTGTCTTTACATTCTGCGCCTTCAGGAGCGGGGCCGTCGCAAAGGTGAATGAAGTTAAAATATTTTCTCGGAGTCCTTGCAAGCTCTGCACCTGTTACGCCTGCTCTACCTGCATGAAGTGTATCGACCATTACAAAAACGTTGTCGCGCGCTAAATCGTCAATTAATGTAATATCTTCCTGTAAATTTCTGACTCCTGCCCACGGTAAGAACTCGATATTAAATTTGAGTCCGAACTCTTTAGCCATGTCTGCGACTTTTCCGGCTGTCTCTGTGTACCAAGCTCTATCACGAGTCCAAACGCTGCCGAGTACATCTGTTGCGCCGAGTTTAGCAGCTGCTTCAAATGCGGGTTTGTATTCGTTGATGTCTAAATCTTTGCGGATTCTTGCGAGCTCGATATCCATTAACGGCATATCATATTCTTTTAACGCGGCTTTAATTGCGTCAAAGAGTGCGGGATCCTTCTGCGGCAAAAATTCGGGTTCGCCTGGTAAATGCATAGGGATCGTACGGAGACTCACAAAATCGTAACCGGCTTCTTTTGCGATCTTGATTTGATCCATCGGGTTAGTGCCGGGGATTGTGAGATAAGCTAACGAAAATTTACGTGCCATAGTAAAAATTTTCTCCTTTCGTGAATATAAACAAGCCGCCACATAATAGCGACGGCAAAAATTTTATTTTCCTGCTGCTTTCTCTGCTAAAATCGTCATGAGAGTTTCGCGCATTACATCCAGCGGTACAGCTTTTCCGCCCGTCCATAATTGAATCTGGCGCAGACCCTGATAAAGCGACATTCCGAGTCCGTTAATAGTTGTGCAGCCTACTTCTTTAGCTTCCTTCAAGAAACGTGTTTCAGCGGGGTTATAAGTTGCGTCAAAGCAAATGTGTGAAGGCTTTAAATATTTCTTGTCGACGCAGGTATATTCTTCTTTGCCCTTCATGCCGAGTCCAGAAAGATTTAATATTATGTCGGTCTCGTCGAGTGCTTTTGCGACTCCGGCCTCGTCAGCTGCTCTTACGGGAACACAAACTCCGGGATAAAATTTATTAATTTCCTCGCTGAGTGTCTCGCATTTTTCCGAACGTGAAGAGATATAAATTTTCTTTGCGCCTTCTTCTGCAAGCTCAAGACAAACGGATCTGCCTGTACCGCCTGCACCGAATGAGAACATAACTTTATCTTTAATTTGGCAGTTATGCTCTTTGATGTCTCTGATTGCTCCGTAGCCGTCAGTGTTATAACCGATGAGCTTTCCTGCTTCAGTTTTTACGACAGTGTTTGACGAGCCTATTTTTTTGCAGAGGGGGTCAAAATCGTCAAGGTACTGCATGACAGCTTCTTTGTTGGGCTTAGTAACTGCACAGCCTAAAAACGTTGGCATATAACGAATGCCGTCAATAATTTCCTTCAAGTGGGTGTTATCGGCTTCACAATAGCAATAAACCATGTTAAAGCCTGCTGCCTGATAAGCTGCGTTCTGCATACGTGCTGCAAATGACTGGCTTAAAGGCGTTCCGATGAGTGCTATTAATCTGCTGTTAATATCAATCTGCATTTACTTAACGCTCCTGACATATAAAATTTTTGTGAATAATTTACGATTCGATGTATTTATTTTAAGCGGGAAAAGTTTTATGCGCAATTAATATTTTTACTGGTTATTTATATAATTTGATTCTACAAGTGTCCCTAAGAGTCATTTTTTTGCATTTTGCTCCCCTCTATTAATTGCCGGAAAATAAGTATCAGCTAAATTTTTTACGTCAATATAATCAATGCCTGCTGATTTAGCACAAAGTCCGTCTCTGTCATAACGATCGCCGATATATAGCGCCTCGCTTTGATTAATACCTAGAAAATTAATTATGTTAATAAGACCATGTGAATCGGGCTTCATGCATTTAATAATTTCGTCGCAGCTCCAGAAAGCATAGTCAGGAGTAAAATTTATCGCAGTTATTTTTTCTTTTACTGGATTATCGGAATAAATAATTATCTTGATTCCTATTTCTTGACAAGATTTTAAGCATGAAATCAAACGCCTTCGTCTGAAAAATTTTATCATTCTAAGCGGCCTAATTATCATCCATAAATTTATTAATGACTCTGCCTTATTGTGATTTAAATTATATAATCTTGAAGCTCTATCTAATTGTGCGCGATAAAAATTTTCTGTATTTGCTCCAAAGCGTTTTTCTTGAAGACGACGAAATTCACGCAAAAAAAATAATTCTTTGATTCTTAATGGAAATATTACATAATATATAATCAGCCATAACAGCATTAAGATTCTTACTGGAAATTGATAATATAGAGTTCCGTCAAAATCTGAAATTATTGCTTTATATTGCATGATGTTTATAACGAGATTAATTCGCGGCTTGTAAAAACGTTCAGAACAGGAATATTTACCAGCATTAACACGATAAATAACGCGATCAAAGCACCGCAATAAAGCATAAGACCTTTTTCATGATACAATTTTTCGGGCTTCTGGACGGCTGAGTCTTTCTCAAACGAGAGCAGGAAATAATAACAAAATAATCCCGTCAAAGCAGGCATAAATAATATTAATTCTATTCTATATTTTATGAGAAATATTCCAGTAAAGAATACCGAGCACATCGCATAAAAAAACGAGCTGACTAATAAAGAATTGCTAGTGTAATACTTGAATGATTTTCTGTAGAGGCCGGCTAATTTAGGATCGTTAATCATTCTGTACTCTGCAAAACGCTTGATGGCCATTAAGAATGCTCCTCCGAACCAGTAACCGAGAATTAGACTCACCGGCGGCAATGTGTACGCAGAAATTATAAACCAGCCCGCAATTAGTCTTATAGCATTATTTATTGATTCTGATAGGACATCAAGATAAACGACATCTTTTGTTCGTAAAGGCTTGACGTTATAAATTATTCCCATTATCCAGAGCCATATTAATGCATATAAAAAATTTTGATTTAAGATTGCCCAGACAATGAAACTTGTTATGCTTAAGAACGCCCATAAGAGCCAGACAACACGCCCATTTATTCCGCCTGATACTACACTGCGGTATTTTTTGACGGGGTGATATTTATCAAATTCTGCGTCAAGATATTCATTGATTGCGTAATTTGCTGAAGCTATGAGAGAAACTGCTATGAATCCATAAATTAATCTAGTTATGCATTCAGAATCAAATTTGATTCTAGTAATAAGAATTGCTGCTGCTGAACCGGGAATTATAAAAAATTGCTTCACCCAGTGATCGAGCCGGAGAATCTTTATATACTTAGTTAAAGTATATTGTTCTTTGCTGTTCTTTGCTGTTCTTTGCTGTTCTTTGCTGTTCTTTGCTGTTCTTTGCTGTTCTTTGCTGTTCTTTGCTGTTCTTTGCTGTTCTTTGCTGTTCTTTGCTGTTCTTTGCTGTTCTTTGCTGTTCTT
>JAFSXS010000083.1 GCA_017443945.1 Synergistaceae bacterium | reverse complement strand
GGGTGGGGGTTAGCGGGATGGAGACATAATTATTTATTCGTTGTTAGTGTTCATGCTCCCGAAATCAAGTAAATTCAACACTGACTGCGGATTCTGATTTGCTTGTATTATTATTGCCGTCTCTGACTGACTCAAAATTTGGAATTCCATATAACGCAGCACAGATTTTGCCATATCAGCGTCAGTTAATCTGCTGTTAGTGTCTACAAGATTTGTGCTTGATACTGCGAGGCTTGATAAAGTGTTCTCAAGTGCCTGTTCATAAGATACAATTTTTGTGCGTTCTTTAACTATTTTGTCAATGGCTGAGTCTATTATTCCCGTTGAACGCATTGCAGACTCGCGGGTCAAGACATTTACAGCACTGAGTCCGAGCGAATCTGCTGACATATTACCGAATTGTATAGAAATTTTTTCGTCTTGATTCGTTCCCGTCTGAAAATATAAGCTGTTATCAGTTACATGAAGTTTTGCGGAATATTTACCGGCACTTGTTAAATTATATTGCTTTGATGATTCATTCCATACAGATTGTAAACCGGCGTTAGGTGCAAATTCTATGTCAAGATTTGAAGTTATTGCGCCCCTCATGCGATTGCCGGTAACTTTTGAATTTTTTATAATTGCCTCGTCCGTGTGAGCGTCATATATTGAAACATGATGAATATTATCGCTTGCATTCTGAATCGTATTGAGTCCAAGTGCACGCATTAAATTTTCGTCTCCGGTGAAATATAATTCTCCTGTTTTACCTGCTATGGCTGAACGTATCACAATTGAAGCATTTACGCTGTAACCTGTAATATTGCCGTTTTCGTCATAAATTGACTCGCGCGTATTTACTGACTCGGAAGTGTTTGCGGTGCCGTCTGAAATTGCCGCGAAGTGAAAAGCGTCATTTGTATAATTTGCCTGGCCGAGTTTATTTGCGATTGCGTCATTAATTTTCTTTACTGCGTCTCTTACTGTGTCATTTCCGTAGAGCATTACTCCTGCGCTTTTGCCGTCGCCTTGAGTGATCGTTAATTGTTGTGGCTGCTCAAATATAAATGTACCGTCGGAATTATAAAAATTTGAAATCTCGCGTAAAGTGTTCTCATTTTCTGCAATGACACGCAAAATTTCATCTTCTTCGCCGTCATCGTCATAAGTTATTTCGTCAATAAATTCTCCCGTGTAGATTCCTGAAATTATGTTACTCTTCACGACTTGAGATTTTCCCGGCGTTGAAGTAATTTCTATCCTGTAATTTTTCTCGGCCGGTGTAACGTCTGAGTCGCCGGTTAATATTGCCTTGAGATTCAAATTATCGCTTGACCATAAAATCCCCGTGCTGCCGTCAAGTAATTTGCGCTTGTTGAAGTGCGTTGTCTCGGAGATTAAATTTATTTGCGAGCGTAACTCGTTTATTTCTTCCTGAATAAAATTTCTGTCCTGCGCCGTGAGAGTATCGTTAGAGGCCTGTATTGATAATTCGCGCATTCTTTGCAGAAACGAGTCAGCGTCGGATAAAGCACCTTCTGCCGTTCTGAGCATAGAGATCCCGTCTTGAGAATTACGTATAGCGACATCAAGTCCCGCAATTTGTGATCTCATTTTTTCACTTATCGCGAGTCCTGACGCATCATCGGACGCAAGATTTACACGCAAGCCGCTTGATAGTGCTTCCATAGATTTTTGCAGCGCGTCATTATTCTTTGCGAGTATATCTATTGCATGTAACGCCGGTAAATTATGATTTATTCTCATTGTGCTGACTCCTTTTTCTGTAATTATCGGACAATATTATAATCAATCAAGCCCGGAAATAATTATACAGGTTTTAACGATTATGTCTGCTGCTTCAGATTTTGTAACGGGACGGCCGTAACGAAATTCGCGATCGTTCCTGTAAACGTCGAGAATCCCTAATTTTGCAAGCATATTTACGTATTCGGAATTTCTATGATTACCGGTTTTGAATGGGACTCTATATCGTGCAAGTTTGGGAGCTTCTGAAATTTTCGGGAGTGCTTCACAAATTGCTTTAATGAAATCTCCGCGCGAAATATAATTATCGAGTTTATTAACAAGTCCTGAGTCGCCGTGTTCAGTTACAAGACATTTTTGCGCCTTG
>JAFSXS010000082.1 GCA_017443945.1 Synergistaceae bacterium | reverse complement strand
GAGTCGCGTTGTAATTAGCAGTTCCCACCCACCCGCCCGGATTGAATTTAGAGTCTCGTTTTGGCAAAAAGTTTATTGCTATAATATGCGTAAAATTATTCAAATTAGGTGATAATAAAACATGTCTGAAGGAATGCGCATAACTAATGCAGGACGCAACGCACTGGCACAAGCTCTGACCGGCAAAGAATTAAAATTTACGCGGGTTTTTGTCGGTGATGGTGTATTAACGAATCAAAACATTATTACTCTCACAAATTTAATTTCCCGCAAAAAAGAATTACCCATCGTGAATATTAACAAGACTGACTCAATTGGCACAGCTGAAATAGTCTGCGAGGTCAATAACAGCGGTTTGACTCAAGGTTTCTGGGTGCGTGAATTTGGATTGTTCGCGAAAGATCCTGCAACCGGTCAAGAAATTTTGTATGCATATCGCAATGTCGGCAATGAGTCGAGCTATATCCCAGCAGACGGAGGCCCCGACGTTGTAAATTACACATTGAGTCTCGTAACAGTCATTGACCAGGCACAAAACGTTACAGCCGTCATTCAGGGCAATAATCAATATGTTACAAATACAGCGTTAATCAGCAAAATAAATGCTCTTTTCGGCGAAAAACGAAATATAAAAGGTTTCTGGACGTATTCAGAAAATGGCGAAAAAATTTTCAGGCCGGTTGACTTGAGCGACGTGAAAGACTCCATTTTGGGAAATTATGACGCAGACACGATTAATGCACGAGTGAGAGTTTTAGAGGACGCATTAGCACAAATTTTAGTCTCACTTGAAGTCGAAAATTTATATCCTGATTACTCGCATTTTATCGCCGAAGATTTTAACGACACGAGCGAATTAGATTTATACACGTGCAGGGTAACGAGCGTAATAGCCGGTGATGACAGCATTGACTGCGAACCATTGGACGGCATGATCCCGGGAAGTTTTTATATGCTCACTGATGGAATAAATCAAGAATTAGTGCAGGTTGATTCAATTTCGATTGAAAATAATATTCAACGCGTAATATTAACTCAGCCGGTGAAGAACACTTATATTTTGAATGCCTGCACACTTTATCGGACGAGCGCGAATATTTTAACTGGCCAAGCACTAGGAGCGAGCGCAAGAAAATATAAATCATGGCCGGCGAATATAAGTTTTTCAGGTAGTGCAGCAAGTGCAGTGAGTGAAATTGCATTAAAGACTGACATAAATAATTCCGGAAATTTCGAGATAACGGGACAGGGTGGTTTTAATGCGTCAGGGCAGGCGGCAATAATAATTTAGCTCTCTCATTAGCGGGAGAGCTGATTATTTACGAGTTCAATAATTTCATCACGGGTCATAGTGTTATTTTCGTGGTGCCTGGTGAAATAATTAGACAGCCAAGCCATTAGACCAGGGATAAATATGCTTGCAAAAGTTATGACAACAGCAAATATGCTAAATCCTATGATAATGCTGTTATTCTGGGCTTCGAGTGCGTTAAATTTTGCGTCAAATTTTGTATCGAGCTCATAAAATTTTGTGTCAACATAATTCTTTAAATCTGCTTTTGTCTCGTTAAATCTTGCGTCGAAATCACGGCTAATTATCAACATGATAAATTCCTCCTTCATGTGCGCATTATAAAATATATGACTTGCTATAATAAGCGTAAAATTATTTATCTAAGGGAGTAATATAAACATGAAAATAGCACTTAGCAAGACTTTCACACATAACGGAGTAAATTACAACGAATTTGATTTAGCACTTGAGAATCTGACCGGACAAGATTTAATTGACGCAGAAGAAAATTTGCGTCGTGCAGGAATTGTAATAAACGGTGCAGCGGACTTTTCCCGAAATTATTTATTAGCAGTAGCAGCAAAAGTCTTAAAGTTGCCGAGAGAGTCATTATTGAGTCTCCCTGCAAAAGATTTCACGCGGATAATAAACGAGACATTAATTTTTTTAGCAGGTGCGGCATTAGAGTCAGTGAGTCCGGAGTCAGCCATGGAATAAGATTATTTGTGTATCGGCTTGCAATGAGTGAGGCGCGTGCGAATGTATTTGAATGGCTAGCCCAACCGGTGAAGGATTTATTAGAATGGGCAGAAATAATTTCAAGCGAAAATGAGCGGATAAATAAATT
>JAFSXS010000081.1 GCA_017443945.1 Synergistaceae bacterium | reverse complement strand
TGGGTGGGAGCGAGGCGGCAGACATTAAAGCATTGAGAGCGATAAAATTATTTCTTAAGTCGTCTGTTGATTTCTTCAAATTCGAGTCTCATTGCACCATTTTCAAAAATTTTCAGCTCCGGCATCTTCAGCGCATTAATTGTCTCGAACAAGCTCAAACCCGAATGAATCAGCCCGCGTAATTCTCCTGAACTCCGCACGGTTCTATAAGTGTTCTCGGCGAGATCCCGATTTAATCTAAGACTCTTTATGCTTGCAAGAGTACCGGTTTTCTGCGTGTTCAAGAGCTCAATATATAATTTTGCGACTCTGATAGTAAGTGCGTTAGACTCTGCGTTCTTGATAAATGACTCTCTCTGTGCCTGAGTATATGCTTTGTTGCGGCTTCTTGCTTGTGCGTCGCGCTGTAAATTGCTGGCCTCTGTGATAATTGCGTCTAAATTAGGTTTGTACGATGAGTCAATTTTCTTGATTAATTCTTCCTGCGTGTGAATCAATAAATCATTGAGAATCAAGTACATTCCTGAATAACGGCGTGTAATTTCTATGCTGTTAGTATCGTTTTGCGCAAGTTCTTCAAGTTTGGCGACAATTTTTTTGACGTTGTCGAATATTATAGCGTTCTGTAATAAATCTTCGCCCGTTACGGAGTTCATCAAGATTTCAACTTGGGACGCGTCGAGGTCAAGTCCGATAGTCTTTAAAGATTCTGAAAGTTTGGCATTTATCGCGAGTAAAGACTCTTCACTTGATTTAATTTCGCGTTCAAGTTCGGCGATTCTCTTGTCAGCTTTTTCCTTAGTGAGCCGCCAGAATAACACGTAATAATTGCTGTCGGGTGCAGTAATTTTTTTGTTTCTGAGGTCGTCAAGCTCGATTCGTAAATTCGCAATTTTCGCGCGTAATTGTGAAGCCTCATGACGCATTTTACCTGCCTCGCCGTTAATTAATATGCTCAAAGCTGCATCGAGTAATTTATTAATTTTGGCTGCGTTGCTGGTCTTATCTTCACCGAACCACGCATTATTCGGCAAAGATTCTTGTTTGTCATTGAGTGCTAGTGCCTCAACAAGCGACCCCGTTAATTTATCCCAGTTTGCTGCAAGATGTTCCGGCAAAATTACGGATTCTGATTTATCGGCGTTCAAGTCTGGTGATTGTTCACTGCTTCCGAACCATGAGTCCCAGTAAGCGCCGAAATAGCCTGTCCATGACTCAGCAAAACAAGAACTCGCGCTAAATAATATCAACGCAATAAATAGACCTGCTAAAAAATTTTTTCTCATTACAATAACTCCTCTCTTGTCTGTGATAAATAAATTTCTTTGTAAACGGCGTTAGACTTTAATAAATTCTCGTGGGTGTCGAACGCTTTTATTTCTCCGTTGTCCATTACGATTATTTTATCGGATTCCTGAACTGATAAAATGCGTTGTGCGATTATAATTTTCGTGATGTTGGGCAGATATTTTTTCAGGCTCGAACGTATTAACGCGTCTGTGTGGGTGTCTACTGCACTTGTTGAGTCGTCGAGGATTAAAATTTTGGGCTGCTTCAAGAGTGCGCGTGCAATGCAGAGTCTTTGTTTCTGGCCTCCTGATAAATTAGTGCCGTTCTGCTCGATGTGAGTATTAAATTTTTCCGGTAATTTCTCGATAAATTCATAAGCACACGAAATTTTGCAGGCTTCTATAATTTGCGAGTCAGTTGCGTTATTGTTGCCCCATAAAAGATTTTCGCGGATTGTGCCGGAGAAAAGCTCATTTTTTTGCAGGACAACGGCTATATTATTGCGTAAAGACTCTAAATCGTATTTTCTCACGTCTTGGCCGGAAATTTTTATAATGCCTGAAGTAGCGTCATAAAGCCGCGGGATTAACTGTATTAGAGTCGTCTTTGATGAACCTGTACCGCCTATTATGCCGATTGTAGAACCTGAATCTATATGCAGATTTATATTTTTGAGGGCGTAGAATTTATTTTGCTGTTGAGTCTCATTATCGCGTAAAAAACTTTTCTGACTCTTGTAATCTGCACTTGCTGAAATATTTTGTGCTGACTCGTTATTGCCGGTTAAGAAATTTTGTGATTGAGTCTGATTCTCGCGTGAAAAACTTTTCTGACTCTCATAATCTGCACTTGCTGAAAAATTTTGCGCTGACTCGTTATTGCCGGTTAAGAAATTTTGTGATTGAGTCTGATTCTCGTGTGAAAAACTTCGCTGTCTCTCGTAATCTGCACTTGATGAAATATTTTGTGCTGACTCGTTATTGCCGGTTAAGAAATTTTGTGATTGAGTCTCATTCTCGCGTGAAAAATTTTGCTGACTCTCGTAATCTGCGCTTGCTGAAAAATTTTGCGTTGACTCATTATTGCGTGAAAAATTTATTTCTCTTGCCGAACGATAAACAAAGCTCACGTCTTCAAAATCTATATCACCGGTTAAAATTTCTTTAATGCCGTTTTCCGGGCTTATTAGTGCGGGCTTCTCGTCAAGAACTTCAACGATGCGGGCTGCACTCTCACGCGCAAGAGTAATCATTACAAGCACCATAGATAAACGCATAAGACTCCCTAAAATTTGAGTCCCATAAGTAATTAACGACGAAATTTGGCCAATATTCAAATCTAAGCCGCGACTCGTGATAACTTTATATGTGCCGTAATAGAGAATAAATATCATCACGACATACAAGCAAAATTGCATAATGGGATTATTGAGAGCTAATATTCTATCTGCATGGGTAAAATCTCTGCAAATTTCTTTGGCACCGAGTGAAAATTTTTCTTTCTCGTAATCTTCCCTGACAAAGGCTTTAACGACTCTGACGCCTCTAATATTTTCCTGAATCGAATTTGTTAATTTATCGTATTTGCGAAATAATTTCCTGAACGTCGGCATTGACCATCGAGCTATAAAATAAAGGCTGAGTCCCAGCACAGGAGCAGTAAATAAAAATATCAGCGCAATACGTCCGCCCATTATTAACGCCATCACAAACGAGAAAACAAGCATTAACGGCCCTCGAATCGCCGTACGTACAATCATCATATAAGCCTGCTGCACGCCTGATACATCAGTTGTCAATCTCGTAACAAGTGAGGCAGTAGAAAATTTGTCAAGATTCTCGAACGAAAATTTTTGTACAGCACGAAATAAATCGCTCCGTAAATTTTTAGCAAATCCGCATGACGCAGTCGAGCACGCATTACCCGCAATTATCCCGAACGTAAGCGACAAGAACGCCATTATCACAAGAATTACACCGTATTTGAGCATAATAATAAAATCGCAGCCGACTCGAATTTGATTCACTAGTTTTGCGACTATGAACGGGATTATGCATTCCATAACGACCTCTAGTGAGACAAATAACGGAGCTTCAATAGACGGCCTCTTATATTCTCTGACACTTGCTAATAATTTCCTGTACAAAATTTTTTGCTCTCCTGACTCATATATAAATTTCCTTATCGCTTGCAATTATTATAAAATAGTTTAATTTGTAAATGATTCTATTTCTAGGATGTGAATTTTTTGCGGATAACTATTTTAACAAACGGGCCGGGAGAGTTATGGGGCTGGGTTCGTCCTGTTGCAATGGAATTAAGAAAGCGCGGTCATTCTGTATCATTATGGATATTGCCGTGTCAATTTGCTTCAGGTCATGAACGCCGGGCAGCTTCATTACTGGGAGTCGATAAATTAGAGGGCCCTGCAAGCGCGTCAAAAATTTGGCAGGACTTAATACACGAAAAAACGGACGCAGTTATTCAATTGGGCGGTGATATTATGTTCGGTCAAAGACTCGCGAAGAGTGCAAATGTCCCGCTGACTTGTTACACTTACGGGCCGAGACGTGAAATTGAAAACGTTAGAATCTTGACAGCTTATAAGAAACAGGCCGGTAATCTCGAAAATGTTCAAGCAATAGGGGATCTCGTGAAAGACGCTCTAAAAATGGACTTGACCGACTCAAATATAAAAAATTGGAATTGGCCGCGAGAAAATGACTTGCCGAGATTATTAATTTTGCCGGGGAGCCGTCCGATGATTCGAAATGCTGTGCTTGAATGGGTCTGTGAGGTTCATAAATTTTTGCGCGAAAGAATACCAAATATCAGAGTACGCGCTTTGTTCTCGCGTTTTATGCCGGAGTCAGAGCTTGAAACTTGGCAGAAGGCCGGACTCAATCCCGTTATATCAAATGCAGGAGCTGCGATGACTCAATCTGACTATGCGTTGACTCAGCCGGGGACGAATACATTTGAGATGATGCACTGCGGATTGCCGGGACTTGTTGTTGCTCCTGAAAAATTTTCGCGTTTTGTGCCGTTGTCGGGTGTTGTTGGGATTCTTGCAAATCTTCCGTTAATAGGCCGTCAATTACGAAAAATGGGCGCATTGAGAGTCATAAAACGCTGGGGAGGGGTTATTTCTCTTCCTAATAGAATCGCGGACACAAAAATTTTGCATGAATTATACGGCGATATTACACCTGAAGACGTAGCAGAGGCCATTTATAAAGATTTAAGCAACCCGGAGAGACTCGCGCGTGTTCGTGATGAATTGCTGAAATTGTCGGGTGAGTCCGGTGCTGCTTCTAGATTATGTGATATTGTTCTGTCAGGTGCATAGACGTGAAAAATTTAACTAGACTCTTGAAATATTCGCGCAGGTATTCACTAAAAATTTTTCTCGCAGTGATATTCATGATTTTGTCAGCGGGATTAAATGTTTTGCCGCCTTATTTATTCCGAAATGTTGTCGATGATGTATTATTTTCGCGCGATTTATTTATGTTGAATGTAATTTGCGTTGCTCTCGTGATAATTTTCGGGCTGAAGGCGATTACTACATATTACCAGCGTTATTTAATGAGCGAGGCCGGACAAAGTGTTGTAATGGACTTGAGAATCGAATTATACGACCATATACAGCGCATGAGCCTCAAGAAAATTTACGCCTCAAGAATCGGGGAATTAATGAGCCGCATAACCGGAGACGTTGAGACATTGCAAAATCTAGTGTCAAATTCTGTAGTTGACCTGACATTTAATTTTTTCACGTTTCTGGGCATGTTTGGATTCATTATTTATATAAATTGGCGGCTGACGTGCTTAATAATTCTTGTGTTACCGGTTGTAGCGTTTCTGCTCTCGTTTGCGTCGAAAAAATTGCGTCGGGCCGGTCATAACGTACAAGAACAATTAGCAAATATTACGGCAACGGCTCAAGAGGCTTTCTCGGCGATTCGGGTCGTGCGTTCATTTGCTACGGAGGATGAGGAATTAACGCGATTCACTGATGCGAACAGAAAAAATTATAATGCTCTCATGCAGGCCGTATCGATTCAGGGAATTTTAGCGGGAGTAATTGAAGTTTTCTTAATTGCTGCACTTGCTGTCGTTTTCTGGGTTGGAGGCCATAACGTTATTAACGGCGATTTGACTCCTGGCGAATTAATTTCATTCATCGGTTACATAGCTTTCATGGTGCAGCCAATAAGAACAGTAATGAATCAAATGAGCATGTTACAGCGAAGTATTGCATCAGCTGAACGAATATTTGACATTCTCGACACTCCGGCAGAATCAGCAAACATTCACACGGGCATAAATCACAAATTATCGGGTGCAGTAAAATTTGAAAATGTCAGCTTTTATTACGAAGAAGGCCAAGAAATTTTACATGACATAAATTTAGACGTTAAAGCAGGCGAAAAAATTGCAATTGTCGGCCCGACCGGTTCGGGAAAATCTACACTCGTTGACTTGATACCGCGATTTTATGACCCTTCAGCAGGAAAAATTATTATTGATGGTTATGACATAAAAGAATTATCGTTGAAAAATTTGCGCCGTCAAATAGGGATAGTCCCTCAAGAAAGTATTTTAATGCGCGGGACTCTAGCGTTTAATATTGCTTATGGACTTGAGAATCCCGACATGCAAAAAATTATTGAAGCGGCAGAAATTGCGGACATTCGCGAATTTATAGAGAGTTTACCGGAAAAATACGAGACGCAAACGGGCGAGAGGGGCGTAACTCTTTCAGGGGGTCAGCGTCAAAGAATTGCAATCGCGCGGGCAGTAATAAGAGATCCGAAAATTTTAATTCTCGACGAAGCAACAAGCTCATTAGATTTAGCAGTAGAGAGACAGGTACAGCGCGCAATTAATCAAGCCATGAGAGGCCGGACAGCGTTTATAATTGCTCATAGACTTTCAACTGTCAGAGAAGCTGATAAAATTTTAGTGCTTGAGAACGGGAAATTTATTCAATCAGGCACACACGACGAGCTGTTAAAATCGGGAGGACTTTACGCAGAACTCTATAAATTACAGTTTGGATATAATAAATCTTGCAGACTTTCTGAAGGGAAGAATAAAAAATTTGCGCGTTAATTAATTCATACATGAAACACGTTAAAGGCGAGAAATATAATTTGCTTGCTGATGTAATCTTCAGGCCGTTTTCGTGGCTTGGAGGGGCATTTTTGGCGGTAAATAATTTTTTGCGATCACACGGATTTTTGCAGACGATTGAGCCTCCATTACCGTTAATAAGCGTCGGCAATATAACTTACGGCGGAACAAATAAGACTCCTTTTGTTGAAATGCTGGCAAGATTCGCACGTTCTCACGGCATAAAAACGGGCATAGTAACACGCGGATATTCAGGCAGGACTCAGAATGCAATACTAATTCATAACGGCGAAGGAAAACGCGATTTAATAGGTGATGAACCTTTATTGTTGTCGCGTGAACTTCCTGATATTCCCGTTGCAGTCGCGAAAAAACGAATCGACGGCGTAAAAGCTCTCAAAAATTGCGGTTGTGAACTCGTTATAGCTGATGACGCTTTTCAGCATAAAATTTTAGGCCGAGATGTTGATATTGTCTTGATTGACGCTGTGTGCCCGTTCGGAAATGAAAAAATTTTGCCTGATGGTATAATGCGCGAAAAAATTAATGCGTTGTCAAGGGCTGATATAATAGTCTTGACCAAGTCAGAGCAGGTAACGAGTCAGGAATTAAATAATTTGCGCGAAAGAGTCAGCAAATATATTGACTCCTCAAAAATTTTTACGTCAAGATTAGACCTTACAGAATGGATTTTGCGCGGGACAGAGTCAAAGCCTGCAAGAGATTCGAAAGTTTTTGCGTTCTCGGCAATTGGCAGCCCTGAAAGTTTCAAGCGTTCATTAATTCAAATGGGAATGATCATAACCGGAGAAAAAATTTTCAGGGATCATCACAAATATTCAAGTCAAGACATTCAAGAATTATGCAGGCTCGCACGTGAGTCAAATTCAGATTTTATTACATGCACGGAGAAAGATTTATATAATTTCCCGGAAAATTTTACTTGGCCTGATGAAATTGCGTTAGTTGTCCCGAAAGTTAAAAGCGTTCTTAATGAGCCGGAAAAATTTTTTGCTGCACTCACTCAAGCACTGAGACCGAAAATTATAATTGCTTCAAATGGTTATGGCGAAGACGCAATCGGGTCAATGCTCGCTAAAAAATTGCGTGAAAAATTGCCGGAGTCAAAAATTTCTGCGTTTGCCTTAGTCGGTCGCGGTGATGCATATATAAAATCGGGCTTTGACGTTATTTCAGCGCAGTCTGTTACGCCTTCAGGAGGAGTGCTTAAATATAGTCTCAAAGATTTATGGCGGGACATTAGAGCAGGACTCTTAAAGCAGGTACGCGCGCAATTAAATGACTGGGAAAAAATTTCTCACAGAATCAGAACGCCCATTTGTGCAGGAGATGTATATTTATTGCTAAATACTTTGCTGGGGTCGGGGGCGAGGCCGTTATTTCTTGCGACTGCTAAAACCGTGTATCTTAGCGGACATTGGAGACTCGAACGCGCGATAATAAATAAATTCACTCTTCGGACGTGGGCAAGAGACTCAAAAAGTGCCGAGCAGCTCGGAAAGAAAGCAATTTATTCAGGAAGTCCGATAATGGATTTGTTGTCAGGAAATGAAATTTTGCAGGACTCAGACGAGAAAAATATAATTCTGCTATTACCCGGCAGCAGGTCAAGAGCTTGCAGGGACGTTAAATTATTGCTTGACTCAGTAGAAATTCTGCACACTTCAACAAATTATAATTTCAAAATGGTATTAGCTCCGACATTGCCGCTTGATGAATTTTTCGGGAACTGCGAGTCTTACGGGTGGAACGTGAATAAAGACTCATTAACGCGAAATAATATAATAATTTCACTTAAATATGACAGTGTTGCGAAGAATACTAACGGCGTGAAAATCTTATTAGGTCTCGGAGGCACAGCAAATCAACTCTGCGCAGGTCTGGGGATTCCTGTAATATCAATCGACGAAAAAGGGAAACGCGTGCAGAAAAAATTATTAGGCGACTCTGAAATCTTGACGGAAAAAAATGCAGACTCCCTAGCAAATGCAGCATTGAGAGTCTTAAACGATACAAAACTTTATGATTTCATGAGCAGTGCAGGCCGAGAGAGAATGGGCAGCCCCGGCGCACTTGATGACATTGTAAAATTTGCGTGTGATAATTTAGGCTGGGAAATTAGAGAACGAGTCTACAAGAGATTGACTCCGAACTCATGAAGCATTAAGCCCAGTCTGCAAACGGGAAGTCCGACAACGTTAAAATAATCGCCTTCGAGACCCTCAATTAATAACGAGCCTTTACCCTGTACTGCATAAGCTCCGGCCTTGTCATCGCTTTCACCTGTTGAGATATATGCGCGAATCTCTGACTCGTTTAATTGCCTGAATTTGACTCTAGTGTGTTCGACATGAGAAATAATTTTTTCGTTCATGCAGACTGTCAAGCCCGTTAAAACCTCGTGAGTCCTCCCTTGAAGAGTGCTTAACATTTTAAATGCGTCGTTTCTGTCATGAGGTTTGCCGAGAATCTTATTATCAATCACGACTATAGTATCAGCCGCAATTATTATAGAGTCAGGAAAATTTTTCGCGCCGTCAGAAGCCTTCAAACGCGATAATCTTTCACATAAATTTGCAGGGGACTCGCCGTTAATAATTTTTTCGTCGGCATCAGGTTTATAAATTATGAAATCGAGTCCAAGACTACGCAGTAATTCGCGCCTTCTCGGACTCCCTGACGCTAAAATAATTCTTTGCATGTTAAATTATCCTGAGCGAGAAAAGTATAACAAGTGCACCCGCAATCAAGCAGTAAAGCCCGAAATAAGCCCATTTGCCCGCGAGAATTAATTTTCTCATGAATCCTAATGACGCAAGACCCAGCACAAACGCTGCAACAGCTGCCCAAATCCATCCATCAGGCATAAAGACTGCTTCACCGGATTTAAAAAATTTCAGAGCTTCAAGCAACGCCGCTCCCAATACCGCCGGAATAGATACAAGAAATGAAAATCTAAATGCTTCAGCCGCTCCCAATCCCATAAATAAACCTGCTGCAAGAGTCATTCCTGAACGAGACACGCCCGGCAAAACTGCAATACCCTGCGCAATTCCTACGACTAAAGCAATTTTCAAGAGTGATGAATTTTTCCGTCTGTCTGACATTATCGGCACAAAGATTAATACAAATGCTGTCAATATTAAGCCCGTCCCTACGTAAATTGGCCGTCCAGTGAAAATATCTACAACTTTACGCAATGGCAGACCGATTAAACCCGTCAAGAATGTAGCAATCAATATCGCCCAGCCATAAGCCCAGCCGCCCGACTTTTTACGCGAGAACCACCCGCCGAACCATTCAATTATTAGTCTCATAATATCGTGCCTGAAATAAATAAATAACACTAGAACAGTAGCGCAATGAAGTAATAAATCAAATGCTACAAGATTTTCATTTGCAAACCCGAAAAAACTTTGCAAGATCGCCAAGTGTCCCGAACTGCTGACCGGTAAAAATTCGCAAATTCCCTGTACTAATCCTAATATGAACGTGTGAAGATTGAAGCTCATTGATAAAATTTCCCCTCTAGTTATAAATATTTTAATCTGCTAAAAAAAGTCTTTCTCGAAAAATGTAGTGTCATCATAATAGCCCGAACGCTTAATAGAAATAACCGGTAATACTACTGCAAATGATGAATTTCTTTTTCTCAACACATCGCGGACTCGTGTCTTGATTGTTTTCTTGAGTGAGTCAATATTTACGCGTTTTCCGGTTGATTCTGTTATGGCTCGTTCTGCTACTGCATATAATTCGTTGAAAATCTGCTTTGTATCGTCGGAAATAAATACGCCCTGAGTCTCAATTGCTACGGGAGCTAATAAATTGCCTCTGTCATCAATTGCTGCTGATACGACTAAGACTCCATCTTCTGCGATTTCGCGGCGTTCCTTCATGACTTCACTTTTTATGCTTCCTGCTGCGTTACCGTCGACGATTACTGCTCCTGCTTGGACGTGGCCTTGTTTCTTGGGAGGTGCAGTTTTTGTGAACGTCAATACATCGCCGTTGACCATCAAGAAAATATTTCGCGGTGATATTCCTACTTCTTGAGCTAATTGCGAATGTCTGACTAAATGCTTGTATTCTCCGTGAATGGGCACAAAATATTTCGGTCTGGTTATGTTCATAATAATTTTGAGCTCTTCGCTTGAAGCATGGCCGGAGACGTGGATTTGGCGTTCTTTCTCGTAGACTACTTCACAACCTTGCGCAAAGAGTCTATTAATTGTGTTGTTTACTAATTTTTCATTTCCGGGAATAACTGACGCTAAGAGAAAAACTACATCATGTTCACCCAGTGAAATAGATTTATTCTCGCCTCTGCTCATAGTAACGAGTCCCGAAAAAGGTTCGCCCTGTGATCCTGTTGTGATTACTACTAATTGATTATCTGAATATTTCCAGCTTTCTTCGATTGAAATAATCATCTTAGGGTCAATTTTGAGATAATCGAGTTCACGCGCTAATTCAGTTATTCGAATCATGCTGCGGCCAAGAAACGCAATTTTTCTGTTAAATCTTGCTGCAACGTCGGCGGCCTGCTGGATTCTGTGAACATTGCTTGCGAACGAAGAAATTATCACGCGCTTATTTCTGTAAGTCCTGAAAAGTGTTTCAAGTGTGCCCGATATAATTCGCTCACTGGGTGTGAAGCCTTTTCTCTCTGCATTCGTAGAATCTGAACATAATAGCATAATGCCTTTGTCGCCTTCTTCAGCCAGCGCGGCAAAATCCGTGACTCTTGCGTCAACAGGAGTAGAGTCGAGCTTGAAATCTCCCGTGTGTAAAATTCTTCCCAACGGCGTATCAATCGAGAGCGCAACCCCGTCCGGAATTGAGTGAGCAACAGCAATAAATCTTACGTTGAACGAGCCTATTTGCACAAAGTCGCCAGCTTTTATTTCGTGAGTGTCAGGTTTGAAGCCGGGTAAATCGTCCTGTAATTTATTCTTGATGAGTCCTAGCGTTAATTTAGTACCATAAATAGGCACATTCAAGCGCGGTAAAGCGTAAGGCAATCCTCCGGTGTGGTCTTCGTGTCCGTGAGTGATAATGATAGCTAAAATTTTTTCGCGGTTTTGCTCAAGATAAGTAACATCAGGGACGATATAATCAATTCCGGGAAGCTCGCTGTCTGGAAATTTAAGTCCGCTGTCAATAACGAGAATTTCATCATTGTATTCAAGGACGTACATATTTTTGCCGATTTCCCCAAGTCCCCCTAACGGAATAAAATTAAGGTGTTCGCCATCTGAAGTGTTAAATTTTCTGCGCTTTGATGTCAAATAATAGTTCCTCCTGTTCATAAAAAATTTTATATATATAAGCCCGATAACGGACAATAAAATTCATGCGTTAAAATATTTGCGATAATTATATTATATTTCTGAGGTTATTATATTATTTGAAAGACGTAAAAATTTTTATATTCCGTGTTTGATTATTCTTTCTGAGGCTTTGTCGTAGACTTCTTAACCTTCACGGACGCTGATTATGATAACTAACATTTCTGACTCAGTGTGGAAAAGTTTATAAATTGCTCTAAGGCCTTCACCGCGTAATTTGATCTCGTTATAGCCGGTTAAATCGCAGTTTCCTTTGTTGCCGAGTGGGATTCCGTAGCCTCCTTCGTTGCGTGGCAGGGGATTTTTACTTACGCGATCTAAAGCCTTTGAGACAATTCGACTTTGATTACCTGCTAAATTTTTTAAATCCTTGCGCGCTTCGGGAAGAAATTTTATAGACCAACTCATGCCGACACAGCCTCTCTTACATTACATTTTTCTTCATCGCCATAATCAAATTCTACGTCAGGCATAGCGTCAAGTTCTTCTTGTGTAATTCCTAACTCTTTATAAACTTCTTCGGCGGGGATAGTCTTGGATATGTCAAAATTTTTCATGCGCTGAATAGCAATTTGCAGAGCTTTATCATCGCGAAATTCTGGTGCCATTTCCACATAATCTAACGGCGCAACAATAAGTCCCATTGCCTCGTGTTTGTCATTTACAACGACTCTTGTACCAGTTTTCTTTACTTCCTCGAAAATATCCGCAGCCATGCCATTATTAAGCATTGATATTGTAACAACTTCTCCGATTTTCATTTTTGTAGCAAGTTCCGGCATTAAATAATTCACTCCTAGTGATAAAATTTTTATTATTGTAGCAGAAAATCGCAAAGTAATTCAGCAAAGTCTTTCGGAAACGTGCATTTATAATTACGTGCTGGCAAAAACGCGGTCGCACACATACAACAAATTTTTTGTAAATATTCAAGTTTTTAGCTCAACAAAAATATTTTGTCATAGTTTTCCGAAAATGTTTTAGCAGCAAAGTCCAACGGGAGTAACCGATAATATTTTCGCTTTTGACACTGTATTTATAGATTTTAACGCGTTTTCACTATATAATGCAGAAAATTTCATAATTTCAACGAGGGGGAAAAATTTAATGCCTTTACACATTCTAACGGAGGCCGAACGCTGTTTGCAATGCAAGAAACCTTTATGTCAGGAAGGCTGCCCGGTTCATACGCCAATACCTGAAGTAATAAAGTTATTTAAGGAACATAAATTAATGGAAGCAGGCGAAATTTTATTCAATAATAACCCTTTGTCCGCAATATGTTCGGAAATATGCAACCACGCTAAACAGTGCGCAGGACATTGCATAAGAGGCAAGAAAGACAGCCCCGTCCATTTTTCGAGCATAGAAAATTATATTTCAGAAATGTATCTTGACCGTATGCAGATAAAATTACCCGAAAAAAAGCAGGATAAACGAGTCGCCATTATCGGAGCAGGCCCGGCAGGTCTCACAGTTGCAGTCATTCTCGCTAGGGAAGGTTATTCTGTTACAATTTTCGAGTGGAAAAGCAAAATCGGCGGCTTATTACAATATGGAATCCCGGAATTTCGACTCCCAAAAAGTATATTGGAACGCTACGAGAAAAGACTCGAAGAAATGGGAATACATATCAGATTAAATGCTACAATCGGAACAGTTTTATATATAGATCATTTATTCAGAGACGGTTTTAACTCGATTTTTATCGGCACAGGAGCAGAGAAACCCCGCAGTCTTGGACTCAAAGGCGAGTCTCTCGGTAACGTTCATTTTGCGTTAAATTATCTTGCTAACCCTAAAGCACACCATCTCGGAAATAAAGTCGCAGTTATCGGCGTTGGTAATGCCGCAATGGACGTAGCACGTACTGCCCTGCGCAACGGCACAAAGGAAGTTACTCTGTACGCTATGGGCAAAGAGATAGCCGCTAGCTCCAGTGAAGTCGCCTACGCTGAACTTGACGGCGCGGAGATCCAGACCGGAATGCAGATTCAGGAGATTACCGAAAAAGGTCCGGTGTTCTGCAAAACTATCTACGGCGAAAATGACGAGATTATCGGCCACGAGGACGAACGCATTCAGGTCGAGGCAGACTCTACGATAATATCCATCAGCCAGATTCCACGAGGAAAACTTGTGCGCACAACCAGCGGACTTTTGGCAGGAGAACACGGACTGCTGATTGTTGATGAAAACTACATGACCACGAAAACGGGAGTGTTTGCTGCTGGAGATGTGGTTACCGGGCCGAAGACAGTAGTACATGCGGTTGAAGGAGCAAAGAAAGCTGTAGCGGCTATGATAGCGTATATGGAGCAGAATGAGAAACAGGAATAGCGAGCCGGAATCAGGACATATCATCGCAAAAAAGCCTCTGGAGTTCGCTCTGGGGGCATAATTTTTATAGGGAGGCCGTAACATGGAGATACAGGGACGATTCAGCACAGCAGTGTGTTACGCAAAAGTCATCGAGGACGAAGCTATAGAGCAGATCAGGAGGATGTGTGATTACCACTTCACCGAAGGAGCAAAGATCCGAATCATGCCGGACGTTCACGCAGGGAAGGGCTGCACCATCGGAACGACCATGACCGTCACGGATAAGGCTGTTCCGAATCTTGTGGGGGTTGATATTGGCTGCGGGATGTACACGGTAAATCTTGGCCGGGCAGAAATTGACCTTGAACGTTTTGATGAGGCAGCGCATTTTGTGCCTTCTGGGTTTGATGTCTGGGAGGGCAGGCAGGAACATTTTAACCTTACGCGCCTGAAATGCTATAGGTCTCTGAAGGACACCCGGAGGATTGAGCGGAGTTTGGGGACTCTGGGCGGAGGAAACCACTTCATAGAGATAGACCAGTCAGCGGACGGAACACAGTATCTTGTGATTCACACAGGCAGCCGGAACTTGGGCAAACAGGCCGCAGAATACTACCAGAGACTCGCGGTTGAGCTTGCGCAGGGAAAAGAAGAGTACTTCAGGCAGAAGGAAGAGATCATCAAGACGTACAAGGAGCAGGGCAGACGAAAGGAGATTCAGGCGGCACTGAAGACTCTTCGGTGGGAGGCCAAGAGCAGCGAGATTCCGGAAGATTTGTGCTGGGTGTATGGTGAGTATTTTGCGGACTACCTGCATGACGTGAAGATATGCCAAGATTTTGCGAGGAGGAACAGGGAGAAAATAGCTGAAGTTCTGCTGACGAAGACGGGTCTGGCTGGAGGTGAGGGGTTTCACACGGTGCATAACTACATAGACACTGACGAGATGATTTTGCGGAAGGGAGCTATTGCGGCTCATGAGGGGGAGCTTGTGCTGATACCGATAAACATGCGGGACGGGTCTGTGCTTGCGCGCGGGAAGGGCAATCCTGAGTGGAACTACTCCGCTCCGCACGGGGCTGGACGGCTGATGTCGAGGAGTCGTGCGAAGGATGAACTGAGTCTTGAGGAGTACAGGAGGGCAATGCAGGGAGTGTATACGACTTCGGTTAGTGCTGAGACCCTGGATGAGGCACCTATGGCGTATAAGAGTCTGGACGATATTGTTGACGTGATCGCTGAGAGTGTGGAGGTTATCGAGGTGATGAAGCCGGTGTATAACTTCAAGGCCGGATGATTCTCGTATTGTGCTGTGCTATAATTCATACATGAAAATACATCTTGACAACATAAATATGAACTGTATAAGTGCTTGCTTGCTTGCTTGCTTGCTTGCGCTAACTTTGTCTCATTAACACCGTACTCGGAATCTAATTGTGTCTTGCATGAAAATTTGTGCAGGGCATTTTTTGTGCGCTCATGAAGATAATTATCATTGGCGGCAAAGGTTCCGCAGTAGTTATCGCTGAACAGATATACGACACTCAGCAGAAAACCGGCACAGTTGAGTTCTTGGGTTTCGCTTTTGACGACAGGGCATATTACCCCGAAATCAACGGCTTTCCGGTTTTGGGAGGCACTCGCGGAATCTATGAACAGTACGAATCCTTCAGTGATGTCAAATTCATCTTCGCAATGTACCGTCCAGACCTCATCAAGGAACGAATAGCCCTCAGAGACAGCTACGGCATCCCTCCGGAAAGATGGGCTGCGTTCGTCCACCATTCAGCATATGTTGCGCGTTCGGCCTCGCTTGGATTCGGGTGCGTAGTCCTTGCCAACACAGTCATCAATTCCAATGTCAGGGCAGGGAATTTCAACACGTTCCAGTCAAACGTACTGATAGGCCACGACACCAGAATCGGCAGCAGCAATTTCTTCACCGGACACTGCGCAGTCGGCAGCAACAACAAAATCGGGGACGGGTGTTTTTTCGGGCTGAATACTTCACTGAACAACTACATAGAGATTGGGGATTACGTTTTCTGCGGGATGGCCTCTAACGTCATCAAGAGCATTCCCAATAACGTCATGGTCTATGGGAATCCTGCAAGGCCTGTTGAACGGAGGATCAAGCCCCTATGAGCTACGGAAGGTTTTACGAGGAGTTCACTCCCGGCGAAGTCATAGCCCACGACCTCACAAAGACTATTCTTGAGAGCGACAACAACATTTTCTGCCTGCTCACTATGAATCATCACCCTGTGCATTCAGATACAGAGTACGCAAAATCCCACCAGCACGGGCAAATTCTCGTAGTCGGGACTCTGGTCTTCAGCCTTGCTGTCGGAATCACAGTGCAGGACATCAGCGGACATGCCGTAGCGAATCTTGAGTACACCAACGTCAAGCACCTTGCTCCTATGTTCATCGGAGACACCATACACGTAATCACTGAGGTGCTGGACAAAAGAGAATCCCGCACAAAACCTGACAGGGGCATAGTTCACGTGAAGAGCCGAGTGTTCACCCAGAATGGCCAAGAAGTTTTGTCGTTCGAGCGTAAAGTCTTAGTGTTCAAGAAAGGGAGTCAAACATGCTGATATTGCGGAGTATGCTCTATATGCCGGCCTATAAGGAAAAATTCTTCAGGAAGATTCACGAACTGGATGCTGATGCGGTGATATTTGACCTTGAAGACTCTGTGCCGTTGCAGTTCAAGCAGCAGGGCCGGGAGAATCTCTATCACTTTCTGCAAAGCTATGAACCCGACGGAAAAAAGCTATTCGTCCGCCTGAACTCCATAGAGAGCGGATTACTGCTAGAGGACCTGAAATATATTCTGTCTCCTAAAATCTACGGCCTTATGCCCACAAAAGTGTATTCGTATGAGGACATGATCTATTACGATAAACTCATAGCCCAGTACGAAAACGACAATGGACTCACTGAACACCGGTTTGCGTTTGTGCCGCTGATAGAGACTGCTTCGGCTGTGCTGGATGCGTTCCGGATTGCGGGCAGCACCAACAGGGTGAAGGCACTTGCTTTTGGCAGCGAGGACTACTTGAACGACATGGGAGGTTTTCACGGGACACCCCCGAAAGGCCTGGACTACCCAAGGGCGCAGATTTCGGTAGCTGCACGTTCAGCTGGAGCATTGCCGATAGATACGCCGTACTTGAAGATTCACGACGAGCAGGGATTTCGTGAGGAGGCTAGACTGTCGTTTGAGCTGGGATTTGCAGGGATACAGTGCCTTTCACCGGCGCAGGTGGGACTCGCGAATGAGTGTTTTCTGCCGACAGAACAGGAAGTGCGGGATTCACTGGGGATAGTTCAGGCGATAGAGGCAAGTTCACGTGAGGGGAGCGGAGTCGCAATGTATAACGGGAGCATGATCGGGCCTCCTATGGAGAGACGCGCAAGGAAGGTACTTGCACTTTTGGAGGCAGCCAAGAAAGGAAGGATAAATATTGAGTAAACAGCGGTTAGTGATAATCGGCACAAGCAGCACAGCGGAACATGTGTATTCGTTCGTGAGGGCGTATGACCTTTTCGAGGTGAAGGGCTTTGCGGTGAATAGGCAGTACAGGAATGAAGAGTCGTTTCTCGGACTCCCTGTTTATGAGCTGGAGACACTGAAGGAACACGAAGGCACAGAGTTTGACGTGGTATTTGCGGCCATGCTCTGGAACGCCCTCAACAGCGACAGGCGCAGGGTATTTGCTCAAGTGCAGGCTATGGGGCTGGAGTGCGCTAACGTGGTCTCACCGAAAGCAAGCGTTTACGGTGAACTTGCAGGCAAAAATATCTGGGTGCATGATTACGCAGTTATCCAGAACGGCGCGGAGATAGGCGATGACGTTATGATTATGGCTCACGCGATGGTGGGCAGCAGGAGCAAAATCGGGTCTCATGTCTTCATGGGGACTAAGAGCACTGTAGCAGGAGGGTGCAGTGTCGGAGAACAGAGCTTTATCGGGATCAACTCGACTGTGTTTGACGATACGCATGTGGGCAGAAAATGCATAGTAGGTGCGTGTTCAGCGGTGAAGCGGAATCTTCCGGACTGCCACGTCTGCAAAACTCGGCTGGAGTCCATGCAGGTGAAGGCATATGCTCCTGAAGTGATAGAGTCAAAACTGCTCTTCAGGGAAAACGTCAGAACTCCTCTTGACACAAAACCTGAAGGGCTGTACACTCGACCAACGACCAACGACCAACGACCAACGACCAACGACCAACGACCAACCCATATTTTTGCGTTAAGACCGAAAAATTCAGCTCTGCATTCTCGGCTGGTGCAGGGCTTTTTTGTGCATAAATATACCCCGCACATTTCTGCACGGGGCTTCAGAATCTTTCCTGCTCTATGAGTTCATATTCTCCAGTCTGGAAAACACTTCCTCTTTGTCGTGGCCAAGTATCAGCGTCAGTGCTGAAGCTCTGTTGTCCGGCTGCACAAGTCTTTCGTTCGTGATCCCGCACAGTTCCGCCAAAGCTCTCGCTCCCTGCTTGATTTCGTCATTAGCGTTCGGAGGATAGATTATGTTGCTTGACCTGTAGTCGTAGTGCCTAGCGTTTCCGGTGTAGGGTACTTCGATTCCGAGCCTCTGGAAAAGCTGCGCAGCCCTCTTCCCGATTCCCTTTTCGCCGTCGCCGTTCAGTATCCTTATGCTCAAAATCTGGTCTCTCAGTTCCGCGACTTTCTCGCTGTCAAACCCCTCAAGGTGCGGGCCTTCGGGTTTCTCGTCGAGGTTTATGCTCTCGGTGGACTCCAGCAGTGAGTCATCAGCAGGAGGCATTTTTGCGGCTAGCTGCAGCGAAAACGCGTGGTTGTCCAGAATCCAATAGCTCACGTTCTTGCTGAAGCCCGATTTTCCCG
>JAFSXS010000080.1 GCA_017443945.1 Synergistaceae bacterium | reverse complement strand
TTGCGGTGTAAGTTTGTCCGTCGATAGTTAAGCGCCAAAAGTCGCCGATTTGAACTTTGTACGGGTTCAAGCTGCCATTTTTGTAATCTGCAATTTTAGTGATAGCTTGATATTGGTCAGCGGTTATAGTTGTACCGAGATATTTCCCGCGTAATTTTGTGCGAATGTCCCATATATTTCCATAATCACCCCATACGCCGCTAACAGTAGCAGCCTCTTGAAAATCTGTAGTGAAGATAGGCTCAATAGATTTTATTTTTTCAAGTTCGGTGAGTCGTGTGCCTGCGTTTACTCCTTCAATAGCAGAAATTTTTGACTTGTTGCTTGTGTTGTCAGTCTCAAGAGTCGTTATGCGCGAGTTTGCTTGTGTCCATTCACCTGCAGCCTTGAGACTTTCAAGCCATTGTGCACGAGTCCCCGTGTAACCGTTTTTAACTGCTACCCCATAAGCATCAAGACTCGCTAACCACTCAGACTCAGTTCCGACAAAGCCATTATCGCAAGCCGCCTTGTAAGCACTCTTGCCCGTCAAAGTCTGCAAATCTTTATCGAGATATCTTGCAACATCGCCGAGTAACTCACTGGCCATTGCTGCAACATCCGCGTTTGAATTTGCTGTCCAGTTGCGAATGATTCTATATTTCACGTTCGAGACTGAAGCGCCCGCATAATTTGTCTTGAGTGTCAAATGAGTGTTATCTGTGATTGTGTCGATTTCATATTCAGTTATGTTATCTATGCTGAACATGTCGCCGGGTTTGAGACCGATTGACTGCCATAAAGTATTTTGACCGGTTATGACATTGCTGTTTTGTGTGGCTGATATTGTGCCTTCCCGATACCAGCGTGTATAATTATTAGCCATTCGATTATCTCCTTATTTAAAAATTGCTTGTCAACGTTAAAATTATACAGTAAAAATTCCTAACTGGCGCATAATTTCATGATTTAGACGCTGATTGTAAAATTTCAAAGTCTCGCCGGTTAATCTTTCTGTTATTTCCTGGTTGCCCAAAATTTGAGGGATTGCAGGACTTATTAATCGCTTAATGTCCCAACGGCCTTTACCGACTCTGACATAAGGATAATATTTGCCTCCGAGTGGGACTAAGAATGCTTTGCCGAGTGATTTAATCCCGTCGCGTTTGACTGCACCGCGTAATTTGCCTTGTCTGCGTCCTAGTTTTTGTTTTCTGGGGGATAAGTAGTAGTCGGCGATAGATTTTTTCTTCCCGCGCGAGATAACTTGTCCGAGATTATTGCCGGTTTTGACTGAGAGAGATTTTTTTATTTCGCTGGATTTGGCGTAATATTTTTCGTTTCCCAATTGTGCGAGTCGTGTTTTCATGTGAGAGACTGTCCGCGAAAGTGCAGATCTTTGCGCAAGATTTAATTTTTTAGGAGTGTTGCGGAGTAATTTTATTGCTTGTTCGAGACCTTGTGTGTTGGCTTCAATTTTTATCATGTTCATTACCTTTCATTAAATTAATTTTTCGCTGCCTATGGGCTCCCCCTTCACTGAATCACAAAATTTTTTTCCCGCAACAGTGCTGAAAATTTGGAGTCGTGTTGTAATTTGCAGTTCCCACCCGCCCACCCGGATTGAATTTAGAGTCGCGTTTACAGCAAAAAGTTTTTACCCCTCTTCAAGCCCTCCATATGAAATTAATACCTGATTGGCGACTGCGATTTGATATTGTTCTAATTTGCGGAAATTTGGCGACGTGATCTCGCACCTTTTTGCACCTGCTTGAATGATCCTATGATTCAATTCTGACGGGTTTATGTCTCGGCCGATTTTCACTTTTTGCCATTTCTGCCAGTCATTTATCGCGTTCAAGACGTTTTGTGCGATTAGTCCTGCTGTGCTGGAATTTTCTTTGTCGATATAATATTTTAGCTCGAGATTGTAATTTATTATTTCCGGCGCGCGTACGTGTAAATAATCTGTGTCCGGCCTGACGTCTTCTCGGTTGCAGGCATTATAGACCGCGTCTAAAATTTCTTGATTGGGGATTTCGCCATCAGTCAATAACGGATAAATTATTACATGACCGGGCGGACATAAATTCGCATTATCATTAGGCCCGATTACAGCTACGTCATTTATATTGCTGTTTGCAGTGCGCGCGTAATAAATGTAAGCTCCTTTGCTGCCTGCGTTGCTAAAACTTTCAGGAGCGATTTGGATTCTTTCACGAAAATTTTCATCTGATTCTAAGTCAGTGCCTCCATTAGACTCGTCAATATTTTCACACTTCATTTCGAACGGGAAAATGTCGACCAATTTTTTTATTTGTCCGATTACATAATTATTGCCGATAGTGCCTGTTTCGGTGCAAGTGCATTTAAGCTCGCAAGATAATTCACCGGCGGGGATTTCTCCTGCTGTGTTGACTGCGAATAAGATATTATTGCCTGGGCTGACTCGTGTACCTTCGGGAATTAAAATTTTTGCGGGCTGAGCTTCAGAAAGAGTAAATTTCACAGTAACAGTTGCCGGACTTGGCTGCAATCTTGTAACACCGAGTAAGGCTCCTAAATGGTCGAGATAATCTCCTGAAGCGTAGGCTAGTAAATTCATTTTTCCGGCGAAGTCTATTAAATTTCTCTGCTGGATAATAACAAGCGCTATGGAGTTGAGAAATAATCTTATAGGGTCTCCGCGAGCTAGTGTGCGTCCGGATAAATTTTCGTATTGGGAAATAATTTCGCTTTCTATGATATCTGCGTTTTTCTCTGCAAAAGTAATATCATTGAGTGTCGGAAATAAATCACTTTTTGTCATAAAATTTTTCACCTCGACTGCAAATTATATCAATCATGGGGAAAAATAAAATTTAAAATTTTGCGGGTGATTGACTTGACCAGAAAAAAATTATTAGCCGGTATAAATGAGTTGATCGCGAATATTTTATCACAAAACGAGACTC
>JAFSXS010000079.1 GCA_017443945.1 Synergistaceae bacterium | reverse complement strand
GGTGGGAGCGAGGCGGCGAAACAAAACATTTTAGAATCCTAAACCTTTCAGCCAATCATTAACGCTTTTCTCTGCACTTGCTTTATTATTCTGTGCTGTTGCGCCCCTGATTGATAGTCCCTTAAAGATTTCTGCGCCATTCATTGAACGTTTGAGATTACTTTCTGTGCGTCCGATTCCGCTGCCTTCGTGTGTGCAGAACGGATAAACTTTTTTGCCTTCCCAGTTGTGAGCCTCTATAAACGTGTAAAGGCACATAGGCAAATCTCCCCACCAAATCGGATAACCTAAGAAAATAGTATCATATTCGCTGATGTCCTTATCTTCTAAGAAGGCCGGGCGGGCGTTTTTGTTCTGCTCATCTTTTGCGACGGCTATGCAGGTATCATAATCTGCTGCATATTTTACTGCCGGTTTGACTTCGAATAAATCAGAATTTGTTTTCTGCGCGATCATTTCAGCAAGAATCATAGTATTACCCTTCAGAATGTAGCCGACTGTGTAATTTTCGTCAGCACGTGAGAAGACAACTACTAAACTTTTTGCGCTCGCTGCACCGGCTGAACATGTCAATAACGCGATAATTAATAATGAAAATATAAATGTTCTCATGAAAAAATTTCCTCCTGATTAATAATTTAAATTTCGTGAATATTATAAACGCTTAGAGTCTGCTTGAAGTCAAGAAATTTGCTGCAAATCGTTCATTGCCGAAAAAATTTATATGCAGGTACGACGCTAAAATATTATTCATTGCATAACCGCCCGTGTGAGTCTCGCCTGTTCTTGGCCGTGTGAACTCAAACGCGCAGGAGTCCGGCTTTATTCGCGAATAATGGAACTCATGACCGCGTAAAATTTCGCCCGAACCGCAAATTATATTATTTCTCAACGCACGCGCCTCAAGATAGCCTATGACGGGTCTATTAGTCATGAAAGAATTTGCATTTATCAAGCCTGTCATATTAAATTTTTCGCCGTTCAAGTCCTCAAGGCTTCTGCATAAATACATGAATCCGCCGCACTCAGCTAAAATTTTTTTGTCGCATGATCTCACACTCTCAAGCATTGAAATATTAGCAGCTAATTCACGCGCAAAAATTTCCGGGAAACCTCCGCCGAAAATATAAGAGTCAGCACGAGGCAACTTTTTATCATGAATGGGCGAGAAATAAATTAACTCAGCACCTAAATTTTTTAGCGTCATTAAACTTTCGGGATAATAGAAATTAAATGCTTCATCGCGTGCAATGGCTATAATTTTTCTGCATGATGAAATTTTTTGCGTGATAAAATTTTCTTGAGGGCTCGCAGACTCTTTCGCGATTCTAATAATTTCGTCAAGATTTATAGATTTTTCGATTATGTCAGCTAATTTATCAGAGTCAAAATTTTTCTGCTCATGAGTCGGCAATAAACCTAAATGGCGTTCAGGAATTGCTATATTATCACTGCGCTTTAATGCACCTAAAAATTTTATATTTGCGCGTTCGAGGGATTCAGCGATAATTTTCACGTGAGAGTCAGAGCCTGCGAAATTTATAATTACTCCTGCAAAATTAATTTTCTTGTCATAATCGCGAAAACCTGACGCAACAGCTGCAACGCTTTCACCGAGAGACTTTGCATTTATCACTAGAATTACAGGAACATTCAACAGTTTTGCGATATTTGCCGTGCTGTAAATTCCGCCGTCATAGAGTCCCATTGCTCCCTCAATCAGCGCGAAGTCTTTATCATGTGAAGTAATTGCGAAAAGTTTGCGGGTTAAATTTTCATTCATCAACCAAGTATCGAGATTGAACGCTTCACAATTTCCGGCGAGTCTTAAATGTTGAGGGTCGATATAGTCAGGGCCGGTCTTGTACGCAGAAATTTTCAAGCCTCGTTTACTCAATGCACACAATAACCCGCATGAGAGAGTCGTTTTTCCTGCACTGCTTGAAGCTCCTGCGATTAATATTTTGCTGATATAATTTTTTCTGTTTATTTCCATGATGTTATGATTATATAGCAAATGCACTTGGGTAGCTGTAAAAACTTTTCGCCGTAGAGATTACGAAGCCTATCCGGGTGGGTGGGTGGGAAGAAGAAATTGAGTAGAGAGTAATACACTTTGCATTGAATTAGCGATAATGGCAATAAATGATTTTTGCTGCGGCCAACGTTAGCAGCTGATGACGCGCAATCGGCACCGGTCGTAAAAAAGTTTTTCGCCTTTGACATTCGAGTCCGTACTGGCCTTGTGTTATTTTTCCCGTATTAAAGAGGGCAACGGGAGTAATTATCGTCGCACAACTGGCCCCGATTGCAAAAAAAGTTTTTCGCCTTTGACTTTGCTTGTAAGTGCTTGCGTTGTTAAGACAGAAATTTTTGCAGATATTTCCAAAGTATTAAAGCCGTTATCCCTGACAAAATATATAATCCTCCGAGAACTGGCACATTGACAATTAACGAATATATAAAAGGGTGCTGGCCTTCGGGTGCAAATTACGCGAAAAATATAACTCCTGATATAACACTGCATGAAATCGTGCCTACCGCCACAATAATAATCCCTAAAATTTTCGGGGAAATCGCCGCAAAGCCCACACATGCAAAAGCTAACGGGTAATCAAGCAAAACTTGAATCACATTCATAAAATATCCGCCGAATATTAATCTAATTATCCCGTATATCGCACCTGAAATCATACCCCATTTTAAGCCCCGTCTATATGTGAAAATAATTCACGGTGTAAGCTCGAAACTTATTGCTCCGTCTTGAGGCAGCCTGAACAACACAAATCTCGACAACACAAAGCCTAATGCTATACAAAATGAACCTTCGACCATTGAAACTATTTTATTTTCTTGCATAATTTACAGCCGTCCTCCTGAAAAAATAATAAATTTGTGTTCATTATAGTGCATAAATAAAATGTTTTGTGATAAAATCTCTCGCATAATTCATTAATGGAAAGGATTATAACAAAATGTTCAAAAAATTTTCATGGCTAATTTATATTGTTATAACGGCGTTTTTCTTGATGTCGTTATCGGGCTGCGGTCATCATCATTCTAGCTCTGGTTCAAGCTCCAGCAATAACAACACAGCAACTTCGGCGCAGGTTATGAGCGTTTCTTCACCGTCATTTATTCGCGGAGAGACTTACAAAATTTATAAGAATGCTTCATTAGTCAATGCTAGCGGAGATCCACAAGTTTATATTGCTCCCATTGCAAACACAAACAATCAGGCAGCATTAAATCTCGGTTTCGCAAATAATCTCAGCGGCGACTCCGTTGTAATTCTCGACTCAAATGATAAAGTCGTGTTTGCTTATAATCCCAAAGGTAAAGGCACGGACACAACAAGCACAAATGTAACGCGCTCAAACGGGACTCAATTAATGTATAACGGTCTCACAATTTCTACAGCGTCAGTGAGTACGGCTTCACTTGAATATGACGATAGCGAAGTAATTAATATAGTTCTTAACACGAGTACTGCAACAGTTGACGGAGACACTATCAGCCCGCAAAATTATGTATGGCACGCTGACCCAGACCACGCAGACGAATACTGGACACAAGGAATCGACGGCACAACAGAATATGACGAGGACGAATATTTATCGCTCGTAACTATTCCAACAAACGGAGTCTATATTGCGCGCGATGTTCGTTATATGACAAGTGATTTAACGTTCACAACTTCAAATACAGCCCAGAAAGATCAAGACACAGAATATGTCGTTTATTACAATGCAAACTCGGACTCAGTAGCAAATGCAGTTGCAGAATACGCAGCAGATTCCGATTATGGCAGTGATTACGGCGACGCAAGCAAATACATTTTCGCGACTCTTCCTATGCAAATTAACGGCATGGGCGGCGGTGCTGCACCTGGTGAAGGCGGAATGACTCCTCCTGACGGCGGAAATATGACTCCTCCGAATCAAAACGGCGGGAATCCTCCTGCATTACCGGGAACTGCAAGCGCAAAAATTTCAGCAACGACAGACAGCAGCATTACAGCATACAGCACTATGACTCATTCAGCTAGCGAGGCATATAATAATCCCGTTCTTCACATCACACAGCCCGGAACTTATAGACTCTCCGGAAAATGGCACGGACAAATTTGGATAGACGCAAGCACAGCAAGCAAACCCAAGAAGGACTCAAGCGCAATCGTTACTATTATTCTTGACGGCGTAGAAGTAAGCTGCGACGTTGCTCCGGCTTTAGTGTTTCATAATGTCTATGAGTGCGATCAAGACGAAGATATGGCTTCATTTGACGTTGGCTCATATGTAGCAGAGAATGCAGGCGCAAGAGTCATAATCGCTGACGGTTCAACAAATAATTTTACCGGTGCAAATGTCTACAGAATATTGAAGCTCAAACCGAAATACTCACTCAGCGACACAGATTCAGACGCAATTTACAAAGTCGACGGCACAAATATCGGCGCACAATCAAAAATGTACAAAATGGACGGAGCTTTTTACTCGTTTGTCTCTATGGTGATCGGATTAGAGAGCGGCGCAACGTCAGGAACTCTGAATATTACTTCTACAACATATGAAGGTCTTGACGCAGAAATGCACATGACAATTGACTCAGGCACAATTAATGTAACTGCACCCGACGACGGAATTAATGTAAACGAGGATTATATTTCAGTCTTCACTATGAACGGCGGAACTGTTACAGTAACATCAAGCGGCGGCGACGGAATCGACTCTAACGGCTGGATTATTCTTAATGAGGGAACACTCAACGTTACAGCAGGCACAAGCGAGACAGCACCGGCAGGAGAAGGCGGACTCGATTATGATATGGGTTATTACAAGTCTGACTCGTTTGTGTATAATTATACTTCAGCACAAGGCGGCGGCGGTACAACACCCGGAAACGGCGATGTTACACCTCCAAGCGGAGACGACACAAGCACAGACACCGGCACCGACTCAACAAGCTCATACACTGATTACACCGGAAGTAACGCAATCGAGACTACATACGGCACAACTGATATTACATTCGGATCAAGCAGCATGTTTGTTGATGACATGTCAAGCACGCCCAGAACTGTAGAAGAGTCTGACACAGTATTTATTCTTGAGACTAACAGAGAAGTAAACACTTTCGGCGCAATCACTGAAATATCGCAGTAATTCCAATCATAAAAATTTTTAACTGGGGGAGCTTTTACGGGCTTCCCTTTTTTTGTGAGATAATATATTCACTCATTAGCAAAGGACTTGAAAGCATGAATATAAATTTGCCTCACGATCACAATACAAATATAAAATCTGTTCTCGCAAAGATTCCTGACAACGAGAAATTTATTAATGCCGCCGAAATCTTTAAAACTCTTGGCGACCCTACACGACTAAAAATTTTATGGATTCTTTGTCATAGCAGAGAGTGTGTCTCTGATATTGCAGCAGCCGTCGGAATGAGCAAAGCTGTTATCTCTCATCACTTGCAGTTATTGAAGCGTTCTAACCTCGTCAAGACTCAAAGAATCGGCCAAGAAATTCACTACTCATTAAATGACTCTTTACCGGAAGCTAATTTATTGCACAAATCAATCGAAGCAATTTTTAATATTTCATGTCCCGCAATTGACGAAAATTTTTAACGCGCTATAATGTCAAATATTCAAATGAACGTTTGATTATTTATTCAGGAGGCCATAAAAATGTTTAGGACTCTTTGTCGTGTAGTCCTCTCTATTGTTATGCTTGCAGTTATTAATTTTTTGCCGGTTAAGGGTGTCAGCAGATTTTTGCTTTATCTTGTGCCTTATTTAATCGCCGGTTATGATGTCATTCTTGAAGCGTGGGAAGGCATTAGAGAACGTGAAATATTTGACGAAAATTTTTTGATGTCAATAGCTACTATAGGCGCATTAATTATCGCGTTTCATGATGACGGTGATTATATAGAAGCCTCTGCCGTGATGATATTTTACAAGATCGGTGAACTTTTCGAAGATTATGCAGTCGGTAAGAGCAGAAAAAGTGTTACAGCTTTAATGAAGCTCAGACCCGATTACGCAAATATAGAATCAAATCACGAACTAAAACGAGTCCCCCCCGAAAATGTCAAAACAGGAAGTATTATAATCGTCAAACCGGGCGAAAAAATACCACTTGACGGCGTAATAATTTCCGGAAAATCCGCGCTTGACATGAGAGCATTAACAGGAGAAAGCCTCCCGAAAAATTTTAATGAAGGCGATAACGTTTTAAGCGGTTCTATAAATCTTGAAGGAGTCATAAAGATTAAGACAACACGCGAATATAAAGACTCAACAGCTGCGAAAATTTTAGAGTTAGTCGAGAACTCAAGCTCAAACAAGGCCAAGACAGAAAATTTTATTTCACGATTCGCAAAAATTTATACTCCTTTTGTGTGTGCATGTGCTGTTATGATTGCGGTTATTCCGGCGTTATTGACTGGGCAGAATTTCGGCAAATGGATTTATCGCGCGTTGACTTTTCTTGTTATTAGCTGTCCATGTGCGTTAGTTATAAGTATTCCATTAACTTTTTTTGCTGGAATCGGCGGTGCAGGACGTTCCGGGATTCTCGTGAAGGGGTCTAATTTTATTGAGTCGCTCGCAAAACTTTCATGCGCAGTATTCGACAAAACTGGGACTTTAACGCGGGGAGTCTTTGAGGTCAGTGCGATCCATCCTGAAATTATAGACTCTCAAGAATTATTGCACTTGGCCGCACACGTCGAAAGATTCTCGAATCATCCTGTAGCAGACTCTATTAAGCGCGCATACAAAAACGAGTCAGACTCATGCATTATCGAAGACTCTCAAGAAATCCCCGGCTATGGCGTAAAAGCTAAAGTCAACGGAGATATTATCTGCGCAGGAAATTCAAAATTTATGCAGTCAATTAACGCGAACTGGCACAAATGCGACAAAACCGGAACTATCATTCATACAGCAATCAATAATAATTATGCCGGACATATAGTAATTTCTGACGTGATAAAACCTGAGTCAAAATCTGCAATAGAATCGCTCAAAAATTGCGGAGTCGAAAAAATTATCATGCTCACGGGCGATAATAACGAGTCAGCAAAGGAAGTAGCAGACTTACTCGGCATTAAAGAGTTTTACGCTGAATTATTGCCGGCTGATAAAGTAAGAAAACTCGAAGAAATTTCACGCACAGGGATAACGGCTTTCATAGGCGATGGAATAAATGACGCTCCTGTTTTAGCGCGTGCTGATGTAGGGATTGCTATGGGCGGGCTTGGCTCTGATGCTGCAATTGAAGCTGCTGACGTTGTATTAATGGACGATGACCCGCAAAAAGTTTCACGAGCTGTAAAAATTTCCCGCAAAGTCATGCGCATAGTGAAGCAAAATATTTATTTCTCGGTCGGGATAAAATTATTGTGTCTTGTGCTGGGTGCAATGGGACTCGCTGATATGTGGCTGGCTGTCTTTGCTGATGTCGGAGTAATGGTGCTTGCGGTCTTGAATGCGGTTAGAGCACTCTTTGTGTGATAGAATTTATAAAAATTTTTCAGCAGGAGGAAAACTTTATAAATGACTCAGCCGCTAATTTCCGTTATTGTTCCTGTTTATAAAGTCGAGAAATATTTAAATAAGTGTGTCGAAAGCATTGTTAATCAGACATACAAGAATCAGGAAATAATTTTAGTTGATGACGGCTCCCCAGATAACTGTCCGGCAATGTGCGACGAATGGGCAAAGAAAGACTCGCGAGTTAAAGTCATTCACAAGAAAAACGGCGGACTCTCAAGCGCAAGAAATGCAGGACTCGACATCATGACGGGGAGTCTAGTCAGCTTCATTGACAGTGATGATTACGTCGGGCCGGAAATGCACGAGAGATTATATAATTTAATGCAGGAATATGACGCGGATATGAGCATTTGTGCAGGTATTGACGTTTTCGAGGATAAGCCCGAACCGGACATTAAAGGCCGTCCAATCACGATAAAATTATTGTCGCGCGAAGAGGCTTTAAGAATGCTTGTTTGCAATAGATTAACTGTTATAGCTCCTACGAAATTATATAAGAGTGAAATTTTTGACTCTATACGTTTTCCTGAAGGAGTGCTTTACGAGGACTACGCAACAGCTCATAAAACTTACGGAGTCTGCAATAAAATAATTTTGAGCAACGAAATTTTTTACTTCTATCTTAAACGCGATGACAGCATAGTTGGACGATCTGCGCAAAATATTTTCGATAAACATAAATTTCAATACACATTATTTGCATTTAATGAACGTTATAATTATTTCATGGGCATTAACAGACCCGATTTAGCAGGACTTGTTACAAAGTGCGATAATTATACTCATGCATTGGGACTAATGGAACGCTTAAATTATTGGCAGTTCAGGAAAGAATTATCACCCTTTATGCGCGAGACAATTTATAGATTAATCAAGACCGGAAAATTTTCATACTGGCTGAGAGTCGGCAAACTTTCGCTTTATTGGTTGCGCAGCTTATTTCGGCCGTACATCAAGCAGGAGAACTCATAAATGCAGCCGCTAATTTCCGTTATTGTACCAGTTTATAATGTCGAGAAATATTTAAACAAGTGCATTGACAGCATAGTGAAGCAGACTTATACGAATCTCGAAATAATTTTAGTTGATGACGGCTCCCCAGATAACTGTCCGGCAATGTGCGACGAATGGGCAAATAAAGACTCGCGAATCAAAGTTATTCACAAAGAAAACGGCAGAGAAACAAGAGCAAGAAATGCAGGACTCAACATCATGACGGGGACTCTTGTGGGCTTCATTGACAGTGATGATTATATTTTGCCGGAAATGTACGAAAATTTATATAATGCCCTAATCGAGAATGACGCAGATTTGAGCATATGCAGTTATTCGCGCGTTGATGAAAACGATAACCCCATTCCACGCAAAAATAAAATGAAAGAGTCAATTAAAGTTGTATCGCGCAATGAGGCTTTATCGTCGTTCATTACTTCACCGTTTGCAGCAGAGTACGGCGTTTTATGGACAAAATTATATAAATCTGAAATATTTAACGGGCTTCGATTTCCAACACAAATTTACAGGCACGAAGACACAGCTACTATACATAGAATAATAGGTGCTTGCAATAAAATAGTTTTGCTGAATCAAGTTTTATACGTTTACCGGAAAAATAGCAATGGACTCACAGGCACATTAAAGCGCACAAAATTTGACATTCGAGAGTTCCACGACAGAAAATTTATAGCCTTCGACCGTTATAATTATTACATGAGCATTAATAGACCCGACTTAGCAAAAACTGCATGGAAAACCGCACATTTTGCACTGGCTTATACTTTGAAGCGCGTAAACTATCTCGAAATATAAGCACGAAATATCGCCATTTTTAAGTCAAGCTATATGCGGATTGATTAAATCATGCAAATTTACATATTGGCTGAGAGCGTTAAATCTTGTTAGACTCACGTTTTGCAGCTTATTCCGACCATTTTTACACGAGGAGAAAAAATAAATGACATACAATTTTGAAGACTTGCACAAGCGCTTTAACACAGGTTCAGGCAAATGGGACGAGTTAATTAAATTCGGAGTCAGCGAGTCAGATGACATAATCCCGTTTTCTGTTGCTGATATGGAATTTCTTACACCTCCCGAAATAATTAGCGCGTTAAAAAATGAGCTCGATAATTCAATAATGGGCTACTCTAATCCGACTCATGAATATCGCGAAACAGTCTGCAATTGGATGAAGACCCGCCATAACTGGAACGCAAAACCGGAATGGATTCTAAACACTCACGGGGTTGTCGACGCATTTTTTGAGGCCGTGAAGACTTATACAAGACTTGGCGACGGTGTTATGTTATTGACTCCCGTTTATTATCCAATGTACATGGCTATAAATTTCACGAAAAGAGTATTAGTTGACTGTCCGTTAATTGACACCGGAAAAACTTACGAAATCGACTTTGAAGACTTTGAGCGCAAAGCAAGCAGACAGGACACAAAATTATTTATTCTCTGCAGCCCTCATAATCCCGTCGGAAGAGTCTGGACTCGCGATGAGTTAATCAAAATGGGCGAAATCTGCATGAAATATAATGTGCTCGTCATAAGTGATGAAATTCATCATGATTTAATTATGCCGGGATTCACTCACACGGTTTTTGCGTCGATTAGTGAAGAGTTCGCAGAAAATTCTATAACATGCACAGCTCCGAGCAAAAGTTTTAATATTGCAGGACTCCAGACTTCAAATATTTTTATCCCGAACGAAAATTTACGCGCGCAATATCTTGACTCCCTCAAGCTCTCGAATCCTAATCCCAAATGCAATATTTTAGGCTACAGGGCGTGTGAAGCTGCTTATAAATTCTGTGCAAAGTGGCTCGACGAGGCAATTAATGTTATCGACACGAACAAAAAAATTATAATCGACTTTCTTGCGCGTGAAATCCCGTCAATAAAAGCATATAATCTCGAAGGTACTTATTTATTGTGGCTTGACTGCCGCGCGCTTGGCCTGAGTTACAGCGATCTTGAAGAATTGAATCACAGCAAAGCAAAATTATTCTTTGACGAGGGCTATATATTCGGGAGTCAAGGCGAATGTTTCGAACGTTGGAATATTGCATGTCCGACTCGATACATAAACGAGGCATTACAGCGCATGAAAAATTTTTATGTAACAGGAGGCAGCAAAAATTGTTAGCTAGCATTATAGCTTTTATTATAGTCATTGCAGTGTGTGTTGTCGTTCATGAATACGGGCATTATATCACTGCAAAAATTTTAGGCGTGCAGGTTCATGAATTTGCGTTCGGGATGGGGCCGGCAATTTTTCAGCACAGAGACAAAAATAATATGTTATGGTCAATTAGAATTTTGCCGATTGGGGGATTTTGCAGGCTCGCAGGAATGGACGAAGAATACGACGACGAGTATGTAATTACCGGAAGAGGATTCAACGAACAGCCGGCGTGGAAGAGATTTTTTATTTTGCTGAACGGTTCATTATTTAATATTTTACTTGCGGTGTTATTGACTGCTATTTTTCTTTATGGTCATGGAGTCCTAGACATGGATCACACGAAAATCGGCGAAATTATGCCGGGCTTCCCTTCACAAATTGCGGGCTTGCGTGCGGGCGATGAAATTTTGTCGATAAATGACTCGAAAGTCTCAAAGTGGCGCGAAATGTCCGAGAAAATTAGAGTCGATAGCTTGAAGGATTCAAATTTGACTCTCGAAATAAAGCGCGGTGAAGAGATTCTAAAAATTTCCGTTAATGTCCCAGTCAATAAAGAATATGGCCGGCCAATGCTTGGGGTCTCGCCTTCATATGTGCGTTACGGGTTAATTCAGGCGTTTACTAGTTCAGCGGGCTACATTTATAGAATGAGTACAATGATGTTGCGGGGACTCTATGATTTAATCACGAGAAAGCGTGACGCAGATGTAACGGGGCCTGTAGGTATTGCTTCAATGTCGGGGCGTGCGATGAAGTCGGGTGCGTGGGATTTCATAACGTTTATTGCGATTATTGCGTTGAATTTAGGAATATTGAATTTATTTCCCATTCCAGCACTTGACGGCGGAAGAATTTTATTTGTTCTGCTCGAAATGATTATTAGACGCAGGCTCCCTGAAAAAGTTGAGACATGGATACACACGGCGGGATTTGTGCTGTTAATTTCGCTGATGATTCTTATAACTTGCAAGGACGTATACAATTTATTTATGACTCATTAAATTTTCACAGTGCGTGGAGTACACGTTAAACGGGCGGGTGGGTGGGAACTACTGATTCCGTGCGGGGAACCAATTAATACTTTGAATGCGCCATTATGAGGCCGGTGAACTTAATATATTTATAGCAATAATTCCCGTGAAAATGTAAAAGTTTTTGCGGGATTTATTATGCACTTGAACAGCTGTAAAACTTTGACTTTGCTATAATAAATAAAATTTTTCAGCAGGTGAAATCATGTACAGTAAAAATCAAGTAAATATAAATTCTCTGACAATCGGCGGAAATTCTCCCGTCAGAGTCGAAAGCATGTTAAAAATTTCTCTCGATAAGCGCGAAGAATGTCTATCACAATGCGAAAGGCTCATTAATTGCGGCTGTGAAATGGCTCGTGCTGCTCTTCCCGATAAAAAATTTGCTGATGACTTAAAATATTTAGTCTCTCACACAAAATTAACTATAATGGCCGATATACATTTTGATCCGGCTTTAGCTATTCTTGCAATGGAGTCCGGCTGCCGTGCGATAAGAATCAATCCCGGAAATATGCCGCTTAATAAATTAAATGACGTAATAACTGCAGCAAAGAGTCTTAATGTTGTTATAAGAATCGGCGCTAACGGCGGTTCACTCTCTCAAGCGCAACTAGATCAAGCACAAGGCAATAGATCTCAAGCACTATTTATCGCAGTACGTGAGCAGGCCGAATTATTATTACGCAATAATTTTACAAATTTGATTCTCTCTGCAAAATCTTCAAATGTAAATGAATGTGTGAATGCAAATATTTTAATCGCGAAAAATTATCCTGATTTCCCTATGCACATAGGTTTAACTGAAGCTGGGCCGGGCGACGGAGGAGTCGTAAAAGGTACAGCATGTATCGCAAATTTATTATCACAGGGAATCGGCGACACTTTGAGAGTCTCACTCACTGACGAACCCGAACGCGAAGTAAGAGTCGGTTATGAGATTTTAAAAGCGCTTGACTTGAGAGTCAGAGGAGTAAATTTAATTTCCTGTCCTACATGCGGAAGAAGGCGCGCAGACGTTATGAATCTCGTAAAAATTGTTGAGCCATTATTAAAAAATTTGCCCGACGGTGTATCAGTTGCTGTAATGGGCTGCGAGGTCAACGGCCCAAAAGAAGCAAAGCACGCTCAATTCGGAATAGCAGGTACTCCCGGAGGCGCGTTATTGTTCCGGGAGGGTAAATCAATCGGCGAATATAAATTTAGTGAGCTTGAGAAAGTTTTGCCGCAATTTCTCACTGTTGAATCTCTCGAATAACTTTGCAAGGGACTCCGGCGGCTAAAGAATTTGGCGGAATATCGCGCGTTACGACACTTCCTGCACCAATTACGCTGCCTGCACCAATTTTGACTCCGGCAATAACTGTAACATTTCCGGCGAGCCAGCAATTAGACTCGATTGTGATGGGCTTTCCGTATTCGAGAATAATTATTTCCCCGTTTGAATCAATGCGGGGATTTCGTTTTTTATATTCGAGCGGGTGAAGCGGAGTCAATAGTGATACATTATTTCCTAACATGACATTATCGCCGATATAAACCGGACAAACGTCAAGAATCGTAGTATTAAAATTTGCGTAAAAGTTTTTCCCAATGTGAGTATTAAACCCGTAATCGAAATAAATAGGCCCTTGAAAATATATTTCGTCAGGATCATAATTCGGCAAAAGTTCACGCAGGATTGAATATTTTAATTCGTCCTCGTCATTAACTATTTGATTATATTGCGCGCATAATTTATGAGCCTTTTGACGCAAGACAACTAACTCATTATCAGTGGGGCTGTATAATTCTCCGGCGGTCATTTTTTCGCGTTCTGTCATTATTGAATCTCTCCTAAAAATTTTTTCTCTGTGAATTGGTCCGGCAACAAAAATTATTCACAGCTTTTATCGTCGCAAAAAATATTTCTTCATCACAATAAATAAAATTTGCCGGGATCTTATGCAGCGATTATAGCATAATAAATTTGTATGTGAGTCTGTCTTCGTCATGAAAATTTTTTATGTCGTCGGGCGTGTCCAAATCATTTAATATATCAGCAAAATTATATGAGATTCCCGCATTCTTTAGACTCTTAATTGTAGACTCTAAAACGCTCGAATTTCCCCATGTTGCTATATTAAAAGCGTCGGGAATAAATTTTTTCATGCCGATTAGCCAGTAACCGCCGTCTTCAGAAGGGCCTATTACGACATCACTATTATTCAGCACGTTAAAAGCGCGTTCAAGATTTGCAGCTCTCATTGAAGGAATATCAGCACCGATAATTAATGCGCGCTTATAAGACCCGCTAAAAATTTCGTGTATGGCATTCTTCATTTTTTCGCCGAGATTGCAGCCTTCCTGATGTCTGAGATAAAATTTTGCCGGAATAAATTGCAGATAATTTTTTATATCGCCGCTGCCCGTCCAGTACAAAAAAATATCTGTATCACGCAACTTTACAAGCTCCGAAAAAATGTCCTGCCACATAGCTAAATGCAGTCTTTCGCGCTGAGTCTCGTTGAAAATCGGTGCTAGCCTCGTTTTTGTCTCTTGGCCGATTGGTAGACGCGAAAAAATTATTATTGCGTTATCTGCCGTCATAAATGCGCCTCAAAATTTTAGTTGATACTCCCATTATGTAAAGAGTCTTGATTATATTCATCTTCAGCCACGTTTTAAACCGCCCGTTTTCGATATAACGTCTCGCAGAAGTCCCGATTAAACTATCAAGCGCACAAATTTTAAATTTTCTGAGTCTCCGCGAAATCTCCCAATCCTCCATTAAATCAACTTTTGCAAAACCTCCCAGACTCATGAAAATATCACGCCTCAAAAATAGCCCCTGATCCCCAAATATCAAACTGAAATTTTTTGCTCTCGTGTGTGAAGTCCTTGCGATAAAGTTCATAAATTTATCATCAGCATCATAGAAATATAATTTGAAGAATCCCCCGTCAAAACCGTTTTTAACCGCGTTGATTATATCTTGAATGCAGGAAGGCGATACAACAGAGTCAGCGTGAAGAAAAAATAAAATATCTCCCGTTGATTTATCTGCGCCCGCGTTCATTTGAGCTGCACGGCCTGAAGGAGCATTTATAATTGTTATGTCGCAAAATTTTTCGAGCTTATAAAGTGTTCCGTCTGTGCTGCCTCCGTCGGATATGATAATTTCTTTGCTGCCGTTAAGATTCATGAGCGAACTAATTAATTTCCCGATTCTTTCTGACTCGTTAAGGACAGGGACTATTATTGAGACTTTCATTTATGCCGTTGTACCTCCGCAGCTTGACCCGCTCCCAGCTGTGCAGGCGTAACAATGGTTAGCAAATTTTATTTCTCTGCTGTGAATCTCGTTTAGCTCGCTGATATTTTGCGGGCCGTTAATTGTGAGTCCTAATGGCTGATTAAAATCGCAGTCGTATAATTTTCCGTCCCAGCCTACAGAAAGTTGAAATCTGCACATCATATTTTCAAGTGCTGAAGGGTTGAACGCGTCATAAAGTCTCTTCATGTACCTGTCAAAATTGTTAGTGCGCCTCAAGAAATCGCCGAACCGCCCGATCGGATTATTAGTTATCGCAAATAAATGGGTAAATTCGACCCCGTAATTTTTTCGCAAATGGAGTCTGTATTCATTCTCTAATTCGCTTTGATCAGGGGGCAGGAAAGCTCCTCCAGGATTATAGACTAAGTCAAGCGGTAAATTTTCATTTATGCCGTAACCGAGAGAATTTAAATTTTTCAGTGCTGTAATTGCGGCTTTGAACGTTCCCGCGCCCCTTTGTCTGTCGCAGTCATTTTCGGAGTAATATGGCAATGATGCAGCGATTTCGATATTTCTGTCAGCAAAAAATTTCGGAAGATCTTCATAACCTTTTTGAGTGAGAATGACTAAATTACTTCTTACAATAACATGAATCCCCGTTTTAGCAGCTTCATCGACTAAATATTTAAAATCTGGATTCATTTCAGGAGCACCGCCGGTAATGTCGAGAGTCTCGAAATTATTTAGCACTCTTAAAATATGCTGCATTGTTTCGCGAGTCATTATTTCAGTTCTGTTAGATCCTGCGTTTACATGACAGTGCTTGCAGGCGAGATTACATAAGCTCCCGATATTGACTTGAAGGACTCTTAATTTCCCGGCCGTAAATTTCAGCGCGGGATTATCAATCATTGACTCAAAATTTTTTATTTCGCTCACATTGATAACCTCTTCGCGATATTTTTCATCTGCACGCCGTGAACGAGGGACGCTCCTCCCCTTAATGCGCAGGCTACGTGAATTGCTTCGGTCATTTGTTCTTCGTTGACTCCGTTTTCTAAGCAGCTTTGTGTGTAAGCGTCAATACAATAAGGACACTGCACGGCATGAGCTACGGCTAAGGCAATTAATGCTTTCTCGCGTTTTGTGAGTGCTCCCGACTCAAAGACTGCACCGTAATATGACATAAATTTTTCCCATAAGTCCGGCGCAAATTCTCCCATTGTTGCAAATTTTTCTAAATCTTCAGGGTTATAATACGTTTCCATAAAATTTTTTACTCCTTTACTTTATTTGCTGTAATAAAGCGATTCAAGAAATTAGATTTTACATCCGATGACTCACCGTTCCCGAAAATTAAATCAAGTAAATAAATGCTCTTGTGTGTTCCGTCAATGCTCATAGAAGACCTGCACGACGCACAATAAGATATTATCACATTACAAGGCGACTCATTTGCACGTTTTCTCATGCACTCACGGCCATAACGCGAATCACATGACGTTAGAGTCTGATTTCCTCCGCAGCACTTAATTTTTGCAAACTCACGGACATTAACGCCCAGAAAATTTAATATCTCGCGCACACTTTTTCTAATTTCAGGAGTACTGACGCACGAGTCCTGTATACTTGCCTCAAGACCTGAAAATTTATTATGTAATTTTTCATCAAGTCCGAATCTCTGCATTAACGGCCATAACGATAAAATTTTTCGCTTTGTGTCATATTTACGCAAAATATTATAGCAATTCTGGCAGGCTGTAATAATTATTTCAGCGTTCATAGTGTCTAGCTCATGTTTAACACTTTCGATTCGGCGCGTAAAAGTTTTCGAGTCTCCTATCAGCTTTAAAGGTTTCGCACAACAGGCCGTCAATATTCCGCAATTACCCAAATTTTTACGCAAATAATCACGCGTCATGAAAACATAATCAGGATTATAACCCGACAAGCTGCACCCCGGAAAAAAAACGATTCGAGATTTCCCTGTTGAACGCCTTAAAATTTTACCGGCCGCAAAAAACATATCCATTTTCACGGCCACACGGAATAAAAATTTTTTAATGTTCATGCCTAAATAAAAATGTCAGAACTAATCCCGCAATTATTACAGCAATTAACGCATAATTAATCGCCTCAAATGATATATTACGCTGCATTATGCCTTCACGGATTATCGAAGCAGGAATTATTTTCACGCCTTCAGAGCCGGTTAAATACCAGATTCCAGCACAAGAAATTATTACGCTGACTAATGAAGCTGTGAAGGACGAAAAAATTTTTAGCACGCTCATAATCAAGAATAACACGATAACAAGCGCAAAGAATACCCAGCCGATATTTATGCGCATTTCGAGCCACTCATTTTGTGACAATATTACGCTGATTAATAGACCAAGCACGAAAGAATTATACAAGCGGGCAAGCATTTATTTTACGAGCCTCACAATGACATTTACTCTTGTTCCGTCGGGGGGTAAAACTTTTGAATTTCCCTTGAAGCTGACTTCTTTATTATTCATTGCTCCGGTCGGCCAAGCTGCATTTGTGCTTATTCCTGCTGCACACGAGTCAAGGCATATAAAGCAGCCCGGATGACTCCTTTGCGCAAATTCTAAATTTCCCGTGAATCTCAAGTCTAAAGCTCTTGTTTTGCCGTCGGGAGTATGAGTCTCTATTGCGTCATCAAGAGGGATTTCACCGTTTGAGCCTTCCCACGTGAGAAAAACTGTTAATTTGCTGCCTTCTGTTGATTTACCTTCTGCGCTTGATTTTGCTTTCATGTCTTCTGGCTTGATGTTATTTCCGGGGGTTGCGCCGAGTTCGATTAAAGCATTGTAATAGTCAATTTCGCTGACAAGAGCTCGCATAATAGATTTCTCGCCGTTGCCGCCCTTATAGAACGATAGAGCGTGCTTAGTGGGACTAACTAAATATTTGCCGTTGACTTCAGCAGGGATTATTATTTCGCTTTTGTCCTTGTTGATGATTAATTCTTCAGCAAATGCCGTCGAAACGAGTACGCAAAAAATAGCGATAACTAATAAAAATTTCTTCATGATAAATATTTGACCTCCTATAAAAATTTCAGCCATGCCATAATCCTAATTTTATAGCCAAAGAATTTATAAATGTATAATGTAAATCATGATTAAAATATTTCGGGAACATGCATTTATAATTACGGACAGGAAAAAAAACGGGTCGCGCACATATAACAAATTTAATATAGCTCAACAAAAATATAATGTCATAAAAGTATTTCGGGAACATACATTTATAATTACGGGCTGAAAAAAAACGGGCTACACACATACAACAAATTTAATATAGCTCAACAAAAATATAATGTCATAAAAGTATTTCGGGAACATACATTTATAATTACGGGCTGGAAAAAAACGGGTCGCGCACATACAACAAATTTAATATATATAGCTCAACAAAAATATAATGTCATAAAAGTCTTTCGGGAACATGCATTTATAATTACGGGCTGGAAAAAAACGAGTCGCGCACATACAACAAATTTAATATAGCTCAACAAAAATATAATGTCATAAAAGTATTTCGGGAACAT
>JAFSXS010000078.1 GCA_017443945.1 Synergistaceae bacterium | reverse complement strand
ACTGGGCTGTGCAGGTGCCTGCGGGAATGCAAGCCACTTTAACTCTGCTCCGGCCGGTGCTGCTGCGAATAAATCGACTTCGAGTCCGTACTGTCCGTCAGCTGTTGCAGAAATTTCCGGAAGAATTGCAGCAATCATGTAGCCTTCTGACTCGATTAATGCTCTCTGCTCGGCTGTAAGTGTTGATTCTGCTCTCTCTGCTCCGATTGAGAGTTCGCCTTCACCGAGTCCGACTTTGAGTTCTTCTGCTACAAGTTCGTCTTCTGTCTTGCTGGACTCTCTTGTTTCGCTCTCAACTGCTGTTACGTCATCTGTTGATGTATCGCTGCCTGCTGTAGGTGCCGCCATCGTAATTGTAATATCCTGTGAGGCTGCTACAGTGTTGCTGCTGTTCTTGGCCGTCAGCTTAAATGTTGCAGTGAATCCTACGTAAGCATCGTTCTTGTAAAGCACAGTGCCCTTCTTTAACTGGACGTTAAGAGTCACTTTGTTCTGATTCGCGTTAGTGCTGCTGTTATCCTTCACAAGTTTTACAGTTACGTTATTGGCAGTTACGCTGGTATCAGAAGCGTTTTGAATCGTCGGCTTGCCTGCAGTCCACGTAATTTTTGACGAACCTGTCGCAGGATTTGTCGAGATCGTTACTTCCTTATCGACTGATATAACAGTTTGTGTCTTGTACTTATCCTTTGACGTAGGTGCATCGGGTGTAGCAAGCGTTATCGTGCCGATTGTCGGAAGAGTAGGTGTCGGGTCATTGATTATAATTTTTACAGTGCCTGTCGCGCTGTTCCCGAAGTTATCAACTTTGAATTTTACGCTGGTTCCCTTCGTGGCTGTAGCACCTGACCCCATGTCTACTGTCTGCGGCTTTGTTTCGCTGAGTGTCAAGCCCGCCGGTAAATCGCCCTCTTTCGTCCATGTTACTTCGTTGCTTGTTACTCCTGACGCTAATAACGGGAGTTTATCTGCGCTGCCAATAGTGAAGGTCAGAGTCTTCGTCACGATCTTCGGTTTTCCGCCTGTGATAGCGATAAAAACGTGTACAGGATCACTTTCTCCGGCCGCGTTGCCTGCTTTGACTTCAATATCAAGCGATGTTGCTACGCCCGCGTCTGTCTTCGTGATTTTGTTGCTGGTTACATTGCTTGTGCTGGTAAACTTTCCGTTCTTGCGGTCGAACGAAATTCCGTAATCGCTTGCAAGAGTCGTTTCACCTCCAGAGAGGTCAGAGTTTCCGAGCTTAATTGCTCCGAGATCCCATGATATCGGCTTCGTTCCCTTTGCTGCAAGAGCGAGATTTATTCTTGCACCCTGAATGAACGACTTCTGAAGGTTTTTCTCTGCGGTCGTTATTTCGGGCTTCACCTGTCCTACAAGTGAGACAGAGATTTTTGCGCTCTTGCCGGTTGCTGCATTCTTCGCCGTGAGAGTAACTTTTACGGTTTTCGCTGGAGCGTCATCAACTGCATCTGCAAAAATTTTAACGGTCTTGTCAGTAATAGTAGCGTTTACTCCGTTAGTTGCCTCTTTAAGGCTGCTTGTGATTGTCAGAGGTTCGCCGCCTGATGCCGTGAGTGAAACAAATTCTGCTACTGCGTCGCCGGCCTTATATGTGAACGTCATATCCTTTGATACTTCATCGGTGCCCTTCATCCATTTAGGAGCTTCTGCGTCAATCTTCAGAGTCAATTTCTTGACTACCGGTTTACCAACGCCATTATCAAGCGATACTGTAATCGGGAGACTCTTTGCTGCAAGTCCGCCCGTTGTAGACTTCAATAAACCGCCTGTAGCGTCTGCACTCGCTGTGAATGACAAATTAAATGCGTTTGCTTCGGCTGCCCTGAATGAAGATCCGGTGTTAGCAGTTGCGCCTAATTTATCGTTGTAAAGGCTTATATCAGCTGCTGTAGTAGTTGCGCCGGCTTTGATTGCGTCTTCCTTCTTGATGTACATGTACATTTTAATCGGTTTTGTGCCGGTTACTTCGATTACTGCTGTGCCTGCTGTGCCCGTGTCAAAATTAGGAAGTCTTGAGGTTTTGAGCTTCGGTGCTTCAGCTGTAATCTTCATCTTGACATCTTTGCTGACTCCTTCTGTGAATACGCTATTTTTCGCGGTAATGCGTGCAATAACTGTATCCGTTTTTACGTCGCCTGAGTCAGGGAGAGCCGTAATTGTTCCGATAATTTTGTCGCTGTCATCTCCGCCGAGAGTCAAGCCCAAATTACTAATTTCTGTACCGCCGGGCGTTAAGAATTTAACTTGCCATGATGATACGTTCGTACCCTTCAAAGTTGTAAGCGGTTTATCTGTAGTGTAGTCTTGATCGATCTTCGGTCCGGGGATAGTAGCTGAGATCTTCGGCTCTGCATAAACTTTTACGTCTGCTGACCAGGTTGCACTCTTATTTGTAACGGAGTTCTTTGCAGTGATAACAGCTTTCTTGTCAAATGCACTGTTAAATGTTCCCGTCAAAATTGCTCTTGAGTCGCCGCTCTGGGTTAACTTGATTCCGCTGGGTAATGTAGCAGTCCACTTAACCGGGCCGTTTGTCGCAGTAATCTCGTAAAAATCTTTCGCGTCATCGAGTGGCGCTTTTACTTTGTGATCTGCTGTAAATTTTTCAGAATCTGCAAACGTTATTTCAGGCGGATTAGCGTCAATATCGAACGTCAAATTAACAGAGTCATTGCCTGCACCGTTGATAGCTTTGACAGTTACTCTCTTGTTCTTGGCCGCTTCACTCGGTGTTCCTTCAATTGTCAATGTGCCGGTTCCGCTGTCTGTACTCGTTAAACCTGCAGGGAGTCCGCTGATGTCCCATGAAATTTTGCCGGGGCCGGTCGCTGTGATTGTAATAGATTCCTCTAATGGATCGCCACTCTTGCCGGTGTATTTTTCTTTCTGAAGGTCTGACTTGTCAGAAATTGTCGGTTTAGCTGCTATGAAGATTGCTTTAACGAGAACTTCTTTCGTTTCTGTAAATGCCGGGTTGCTAAGAGTAATCTTGATGTCGTCAGATACAGTTTTTTCACTGCCGAAAGTAACTGCGCTGACGTTGTTCTCGTTGAGGTCGCCCTCGATTGTAATTGTCGTTTGGCCGGTGTTAGCATTTAATACAGGAGTCGCCGTTAAAATACTCGCATAACTTCCGAGATCTACTGTAGCCGTTACAGGAAATTCTTTTGTTCCGCCGGTTGTCTGAATCTTCGTTGTGCTGGGTTTTGCTCCATAAGTCGTATTTGACAGCGTATTTCTTGAAATATCAGGCGAATCCATGACAAAGATTCTATAACTCTTTGTTGATTTTCCTGTACCTGTGAGTCCTGCGTTAGAGGCTTCAAGATTAAATGTATACGTTCCGGCCTTAATGGGCTTGCCGTTACGCTTAATCTGATATGTTGCCGTGCTTAACGGATCATTTGTCGGGGCTGTCTTTACGGCAAAGTCGAGCCACTCAGGAAAACCGCTTGTTGATGCCTTAGGTGCTGTAATCTTGAGGTTTGCCGTCGTCAGTGTATCACCTGTAGGAGTAGTCAGCATATTTGCTGTCGCTTCGGACGTTACAACATCAATAGTAAATTTGTCGTCAGCAGTGTTTACCGTGAAGACTTCAACGCCATCAACCGCCTTTACAAGATCCTGGTCTGCCGGGGTCGCGATTGTCGGGGATACTGCGTCAACTTTGAGTATAAATGTTTTTTCCGTCGCCTGACCTACTTTTGTGCAGTAGTCATTTGATGCGACAACAACAAAGCTGATTCCTGCTGCTGTATTTAAGAGCTTATCAGACTTTAATGTTAATGCACCTTTCTCATCATTAGCGATAACAATTCCGTATTTGCTCTCAAGCTGAGTTTTTATCGCAGGATCCTTGATGTAAAGATTCACGATTTCTTCATCATCGTCTACATTGCCAGTTGACTCAATAGTTACATCTAATGACTGTCCGTGCTTCTGTGCAGCAATTGTTGATGTTGTAATTTTCGGGGCAGACGTGGCAGCTTTAACCTTAACTTTCAGTGTGAATTTAGCTTTTCCTCTGGTGTCGCTTTTTAATGCAGAATTGCACGCCTGTACATAAAAGCTAACTTCTCCCTTAGTTACAGGCTTTCCTGAAACTGAAAGTGTTACGGGATTTGGAGCACTCGAAGATCCTGCTTGGATAGGTCCAGTATCAGATAATGTAATCGTAAGACCATTAATTGTTATGCTACTAACTAAGTCACCAGGATTCTTTGTGTTATCAGTTCCAGTAAAACTATAGCTTTCTCCTTCTTTTAACAGAGTAAAGAAAGAAGTACCTACAGCTTTATTATCTGAAGTATCTCTCCAATAAATTGTCATAGATTCGCTGTAGTTAACATCAACTCTTGCTGCTTCAAACTCTTCTTTGCTTGAGATAATACTATAATTTCCCGCAGCCCACGCACTAGCCGATAACGCAAGCACAAAGCCCAGCACAAGAGCAAGAGAAAAAATGCGTTTCTTCATGTAATAAACCTCCTTATATAATAATGTGTAAATTAATAAATGAAAATTTTTCGATGAGTACCCCTTTAGAGTCAGACTCGCACTCTGATTTTACGGGGGTATTCGCTTCCGTGCGCACGCTTAAATTTGCACGCCTTCCCCTCCTTAAAGTATCAAGCTGTAAATAATCACTCACACCCCGAAGCATTGATGACAATTTTCGGCCTCCTGCTTAGATGTCATTTGCTTTGAGGAGCTTGTTTCCGTTATTAAAATTTTTGTAGAGATTGCCCCCTAGATTTCCTTCATGTTTTATTTCGGTGCTTTATCAGGCACTCTTTAGCGTTAAATTCTATCACATAAAAATTTTTAGGGGTATAGAGTGAAATTATTAAATTTTTCGCCTTGATTCAAGATAATTGCTTAAAACTTGCAGTAAATTTAATCGGGTGATATTCTTGCAAAAAAGTTATCATATTTAAAGAAGGCAGGTATATATTTTTGTTTACGGTTAACGATAAAAATTTTGACAACCCTGCGAGCGTTCAAGATCTGTTAAAGGCTCTGGGACTCGACAGCAAAAAAGTTATCGCAGGAAAATTCAACGGTGAAGCACTTGATCTCGCGCGCGAAATAAATTCTTCCGGACAACTTGAGGCAATCACGAGCGAATCTCATGAAGGACTCGAAATTTTACGCCACAGCACAGCACACTTAATGGCACAGGCAATATTGAGACTTTACCCCGGTTCACACTTCGGAGTCGGCCCTGCAATTAAAGACGGATTTTATTACGATGTCGACGTAGCCGGCACTATAACAGAGGAGGATTTACCCAAGATTGAGTCAGAAATGCGCAAAATTTCCGGTGCTGGTGAAAAAGTTACGCGCGAAGACATGACCAAAGACGACGCATTAAAATTTTTCGCAAATGATCCATACAAGACTGAATTAATAACGGAATTAGAAGCCGACACCGTATCAGTATACAAACAAGGCGAATATGCAGACTTGTGCAGAGGGCCTCACGTTCCTGACGCGTCAAAGATTCATAATTTCAAGCTGTTATCAATTGCGGGAGCTTACTGGCGGGGCAGCGAGAAAAATAAAATGCTAACTCGAATCTACGGCACAGCATTTGACAAGCCCGACGAGTTAAAAGCCTACATTAAGCAGCTGGAAGAGGCAAAATTACGCGATCACAGAAAACTCGGCAAAGATTTAGATTTATTCAGCTTACATGAAGAAGGCCCCGGATTTCCGTTCTTCCATCCTAAGGGCATGGCGATAATGAACACTTTAATAGAGTTCTGGCGCAAAGAACATAACAAACGAGGCTACACGGAAATAAAGACTCCGCAAATTTTAGACCGCGAATTATGGATTCGTTCAGGACATTGGGATCATTACCGCGAAAATATGTACTTCACGGAAATTGACGAGAAACCATACGCAATTAAGCCGATGAACTGTCCCGGAAGTATTCTCGTTTATAAGACTCAGTTAAGAAGTTACCGCGATTTACCCATGAGACTGGCCGAGCTTGGCTGCGTTCATAGACACGAAAGAAGCGGCGTTTTGCACGGGTTAATGCGTGTGAGGTGCTTCACTCAAGACGATGCGCACACTTATATAGAGCCTTCACAGATTAAAGACGAAGTTACACAAATAATGGAGCTTGACAAATACGTTTACAATGACGTTTTCGGGTTCAAATATTTTGTTGAGCTTTCCACGAGACCAGAAGACTCAATGGGCACCGACGAACAATGGCAGGCAGCCGAGGACGCATTAAGAGACGCACTCGAAAGCACTAATACGCCATATACGATTAATCCCGGCGACGGAGCTTTTTACGGGCCGAAGATAGATTTTCACTTGGAGGACTGTATCGGAAGAACTTGGCAATGCGGGACGATTCAATTAGATTTCCAAATGCCGGGGCGCTTTGATGTTTCTTATATCGGCGAGGACGGAGCAGAACACACACCCGTAATGATTCATAGAGTAGTATTCGGAAGTGTTGAGCGTTTTATGGGAATCTTAATTGAACATTATGCTGGGGCTTTTCCGTATTGGCTTGCTCCTGTGCAGGTTAAAATTGTTCCGATTGCGAAGGATCATTTTGACTATGCGCACGAACTCAAGAAAATTTTTGCAGATTCTAATATCCGCGCAGAAATTGACGAACGCGACGAGAAACTTGGCCGCAAGATTCGTGATGCCCAGTTACAGAAGGTGCCTTACATGATAGTAATAGGCGATAAAGAACGCGATAATAAAACGTTAGGAGTCAGAAAACGCACAGAAGGCGATTTAGGCAGCATGACTCTTGATGAGTTCAGATCGTTACTTGATAAAGAATTCAACCCGATGAAATAAAAATTTTGTCCCCTTGCCGTTATGACAGGGGGATTTGCTTTAATCTTCTTCAGTGGATGTAATTTCGTCGTCGTTAATTCTTGTCAGCCTCAAAAGTGTTATTCTGTGTTCCTCTAGTGCCTCAACTTTTATGCGCCAATATTTATAAGTGAAAGTCTCGCCGGCCTCCGGAAAACTTCCCGACAGAGTCAGCACAAGCCCTCCGATTGTTTCTGCTTCTTCGCTCTTGAACTCGTAATCAAGTGCTTCACTCAAATTTTCAAGACTCGTCCCGCCCTGCACTAAATATGAATTATCGTCTAATTTCTGAATCTCCGGAGTCTCTTGATCGTATTCATCTTGAATCTCGCCGACAATCTGCTCTAAAATATCTTCCATTGTTACGATTCCAGCAACGCCGCCGTACTCATCAACTATTATTGCTATGTGAATATGTTCGCGCCTCATTGCCTCGAGAACTTCTGCGGTTCTGATGGTCTCAGGTACAAAAATTGGTTTGCGCAAAAGTGTTCTTACGTCGCACGACAAATCAGAGTCCAGCAAATTTTTTAGAGTGTCCTTAACGTAAAGTATGCCGATTATATTATCCGGGCTTTCTTCATAGACGGGGATTCGCGAGTGTCCTTCTTGTATGAATAATTTTACGGCCTCAGAGAGCGACTCTTCTGCGTCAAGTGCTATCATGTCAGTACGAGGAATCATAATTTCATGAACTTTTGTCTCGTCAATGTCAATAATGCCGTCTATCATTTCACGTTCTCGTGCTTCAAGTGCGCCGCTTTCCTCGCCGATTTTCACGAATTGTTCTATTTCGCTGCGTGTGATAAAAACTTTCTGAGTCCCTAAATCCATATGAAATAATACAGCGATTCCGGACACGCATTTTTTCATTAACCAAGAAACAGGAGCGCACACAAACGCAATGACCCGCAATATCGGAGCAGAGAAAATTAATACATTTTCAGAATATACAATAGCAGCACTTTTCGGCAGAATTTCACCGAGTATAACAATTAAAATCGTCAGTAAGGGCACGACAACAGCAACTCCGGCAGCACCGAAAATTTCAAGCGCAAGACTCGAAGCAATTGCACTCAACGAAATATTTACGACGTTATTAGCAATCAAGCAGACCCGCAAAGCCTCTTGTGTGTCATCTATGAGCCATTGAAAAGTGGAATTAAGAAATTTATATTTGCCGCTCTCCTGAAGTGATCTTAATTTGCCCGCTCCCGTAGCAGTTATTGAAGTCTCCGCACCGCTGAAGAATGCAGACAAGAAAAATAATCCCGCAAAACCCAGAATTATCCATAACATTTTTTAGTGCCTCCCGGAAATAGCAGCAAGCATTTTATTTGTTATAAGCTCTTGAGTCTGCCACATAACTGACTCTTTTTCCTGCGTGTCATGGTCATAACCGAGCAAATGCAAAAATGAGTGTGCAATCATTAAGCAAATTGACTCTTTATCGCCTAAATCAGGATGAAGCCGCTTGACTTCTTCAGGACAAATTATAATATCTCCCAGTGCTAAAACGGGCAGTTCGGGAATCTCAACGGGTACATCTTCAAGCATAGGGAATGACAAAACGTCTGTAGGCTCGTCAATGTTTCTATAATCGCGGTTAAGCTGGCGAATCGTGTCAGAGTCTGCGAACGTTAAAGAAATTTCTGCGGTCTCAAAATTTTTTGAGTCGGGGTAAATCTTGATTAATTCGTCCTCAAGCACTTTTTCTATTGCAGTAAAATTTATATCCGGGTCGCCTTCAACAGCGTTAGAATCGTCATTATTGATACACAAAGATAACTTCAAGAATAACTAACCTCTTTCGTAATAAATAATTTATTTCCTGCTCTCAATTTTCTTAACTTTTCTAGTATGATACATCGACATTAATACGTCTATGAGAGTTTCTTTAATCACAGCAAAATCTTTCTGGGTAAAATTAACGTTGTCAAATTGTTTCTCGTTTATTTTGCTGGCTACGACTTGATTTACAATTTTTTCGATAGTGCTTACTGCTTGGCCTTTGCCCCTGTTAGAGTCTTCTGATTCAAGTTCGCGGATATTAGCGGCTCTTACGGCTGCTTCAACCGAGTCAGTAATCATTAATAAAGCTGTCTCACGTGATCTAGGCGCGGGGCCGGGATAACAAAATGAAGACCATTCAACATTTTCACCCATTGCAACGGCCTTGTTGTAAAAATATCGTGTGCAAGTTGTTCCGTGATGTTCTGCTATGAAATCGCGTATTCTCTTGGGTAAATTTGCCTCGATAGCGAGTTCGAGTCCGTCTCTTACGTGTGAGATAATCGTCATTGAACTTAACATCGGGGACATTTCATCATGAACGTTGACTCCTCCGCCCTGATTCTCGACGAAATAATGAGGTTTTCGCAGCTTGCCTATGTCGTGATAATATGCGCCTGCACGTAATAAATTAACGTCCATTCTTAATTTTGCGCCGACAGCCTCAATTAATGTAGCTATCGTTAAACAATGCTGGTAAGTTCCGGGGGCGTTCCTCTGCAAATCGCGTAACAAAGGGCTTGAAGGATAACTAACTTCGCGGAGACTCAAAATTGAAAGCGTGTCAATATAAGGCTCAACATATGGAAGAATAATCACGAAGAAATACGATAAAGCCATCTCAGAAATCATAAAGAGTCCTGCTTCCTGCCAAAATTCACCCAGCGGAATAAATAATCTAAAATTGTCCTGCACTAACGGAGGGCCCTCAAAATATCGTAGAGTCATGCGGAAAATTGTCAAGATAAACGCCATTAACATAACTCTTCGCGAGACCTGCCGACGACCTTCAAGATTCCTGAGTAAATAAAATCCCAAAGTCGACGCAAACACAGCAAGCATTGATAATATCATAGAGTTAGAAAGAGTCTGACTGGTGATAATATACACTCCCGACGACGCAGCAATTAACGCAAGACAGAAGCCCGCATAATTTTGCACGCACAAATAAGAAACAACAACAGGCGCAAGAGTCCCCGCTCCGTGAATTTCAAGTCTGGCCGCTAAAGTCTCACTCACCCACGCAGTAATTATCACGAAAATCGAACACCACCACGACGGTTTATTATCGCCTGATCCATGACCTAAAATATTAAGCCACATCGGCAGAGCAATAACGCACGCAAGCACTATACATAATTGCGAAATCGGGAAGACATCTTCTGTATAACCCTGAAGACGTAATAAAATCGCGGTCTGTTCAGTTACAATATCGCCTTTATTGATTATCACGTCGCCCGGTTCAAGTTTTCTATCAATGACAGGAACAGAGTCCATCGCAGCTGTTTTCGCAAGTTCGGTTAAATCCTCGTCGACTCTGAAATTAAGATTGCCTAATCCCGCTAAAATCTGATAGACAAAATTTGCATCACTTGAAGACTGCACCTGCTTGTGAATCTCTTCCCATAAAATTGACATCATCAGCGCATTATTTGCCCTGTAAACTTTTTCGGCCTCTAATCTGTCAATAAATGCACTTCCGACACTGTAAGCGAGATTAAATATTCTAGCTTTGTTCTCTGTGTTGAGCTTCAATAAGGCAATTAATAAACCGTCCGGCATTGCTGATGTTGCAGAAGATTTGCGCGCGGTCTCTAAGTCTTTCATGTCTCTTAGTGTCTCTAACCGTCTTTGAAGGCGCACTTTTGCTGACACATCACGGACTGTAACTCCTGCAACACTATCACTCACCATTTTGCGGAGGGCCTTTGCTGCTTCATAATCGTCATAACGCATTTGAGATATGACTCTATAACTTTCCGGCGAGGGCTCACCGACTTTGAAACTATTTCCGCGCTTGTTGAGTACTGCCCATTGTGCGAGAACAAGAGCGACCCCGGCGATTAACAAGACAAATACAGGGAAAATATATTTTGTTATGAGCTTAAAGTCTATGCGCTGGAATATACTTTTTTTACCGATATACATTTATTTATGCTCCTGTTCATATTTTGCATAGGCTTGTACGATTCTCTGCACTATTTCATGTCTAACAACGTCAGCGTCAGTCAAATCAACAAAGCTGATTCCCCTAATGCCCGCAAGAATTTCACGAACGCTCCGAAGTCCCGACACAGTGCCGCCTGGTAAATCGACTTGAGTTATATCGCCGGTTATTACAGCCTTTGATCCGAACCCTAAGCGGGTCAAGAACATTTTCATTTGTCTGGGAGTAGTATTTTGCGCCTCGTCGAGAATTATAAAGCTCTCATTAAGAGTCCTTCCTCTCATGTAAGCAAGCGGTACAATTTCAATAACGCCCTTATCAGCATAACGCAAAAATTTTTCAGGCGACAACAAGTCAAAGAATGCATCATATAAGGGTCTGACATAAGGCTCAATTTTTTCGCGTAAATCTCCGGGAAGATAACCGAGTGACTCGCCTGCTTCAACTGCCGGACGAACAAGGACGACTCTGTTTACTTTTCCTGCTTTGAGCATAGATACGGCCTCACACACTGCCAAATAAGTTTTTCCCGTACCAGCCGGGCCCGTTGCAAATAAAATAAAATTGTCTCTGATTGCCTTAATGTATGCGCGCTGACCGGGAGTCTTGGCTCTTATGGGCTTGCCTCGTGCTGTAGTGCAAATTATTTCGGAGTAAAGCTCATTTAATTTCAGCTCTCGGCCTTCTGCAAGTGAGTCCATTGCTGCGCGAACGTCGGACTCTTTTATTTCGTGGCCTTTTTCTGCAACAGAAGCAAGCTCGCGGATTAAATGTCCTGCGATTCTAACCGGTTCAGGATCAGGGCCGCTAATTTTCACAGCCCCGTCCTTGATTGAAAGCGTAACAGGATAACGAGATTCGATAGCTTTAAAATTTTCGTCGTTCTGACCGAGTAATCTTGCTTGAACGAATCCGTCCCCCGATAAAGGTATTTCCATTATGCCGGGTAAGCCTCCGGAGCTGCCTGCGCTTGAAGTCCTACATCACGTTTATTTGCGCGTGCATATTTTTTCGGGAGGAAGTCTTTAGCTACCTGCGGGAACATTATCCATGTTAAAGCGTCTTCCGGCTGAGTTGCCCACGGCTGAGAGTCTTTGCGTGCCTGTTCCATTTCGGGAGCAATTTTTTCGCCCGGTCTGCAAGTAATCGGCTCTTCATCACCGATAGCTATTTTCTGAACTTCAGGATCTACAGGTGCAGGGGGCTGGCCGTAATAACCTAAGAAATATTGTCTGATTTCTTTCGGGAAACTCTTCCAGCGGCCTCTAAGAACGTTCACTGTTGCTTGAGTTCCGACCATTTGACTCGAGGGCGTTACTAATGGAGGATAACCCATTGCTTTGCGTACGACAGGGACTTCATTTAACACGTCTTCAAGTTTGTCAAGTGCGTTCATTTCGCGTAACTGATTCACCATGTTTGAATACATACCGCCTGGAATCTGGTAGCGCAAAATATTAATGTCAACGCCGGCGATCTCAGGGAGCAATTTTTTATATTTCTCGCGTAATTTCTTGAAGTGCATACAAATGGGCAGTAAATCATCCATTTTGATTCCTGTGTCATATTCAGAACCGGCCAAAGCTGCGACAAGTGACTCGGTCGGGGGCTGGCTTGTTCCGAGAGCAAACGGTGAAATTGCTGTGTCAACTATTTCTGCGCCTGCTTCGATTCCTGCAAGATATGCCATGCTCGCGAGTCCGGTTGTATAATGGCTGTGAAGTTCGACGGGTAAATCAACTTTTTCTTTGATTGCTTTGACGAGTTTAGCACAGTCAATCGGCCCTATTAATCCGGCCATATCCTTAATTGCGATAGAATCTGCGCCCATATCGGCCATAGCTTTTGCCATGTTCGCGAATGTGTCGAGAGTGTGAACCGGCGATAAAGTGTAGCTCATGCATAATTGAAGGTGTGCGCCTTCCTTCTTGACCTGATCCGCAGCGATTTCTACGTTTCTTAAGTCGTTGAGAGCGTCAAAGCAGCGAATTATATCGATTCCATTGCCGACAGCTTTTTTCACGAACTCGCGTACTACATCATCAGCGTAATGACGATAACCGACCAAATTTTGACCGCGTAAAAGCATCTGTAATTTTGCTTTCTTGACTCTTGCGCGAATGAGTCTTAATCTCTCCCACGGATCCTCATCAAGGAAGCGCATAGCAGAGTCAAACGTTGCTCCGCCCCACATTTCTAACGCCCAGTAGCCGGCATTGTCCATGTATTCAAGAACGGGGAGCATGTCATCTGTTGTCATTCGTGTTGCTATTAAAGATTGATGGGCATCACGAAGAGCGGTTTCTGTAATGCGTACTCTTTTCTCTCCTGCCATAAAAAATATTCCTCCTAATTGTAAATTAATTTATTGTGAAATTTTCTAGTATTATACTTTATTTCTGTAATATTGCCTTAGCTTTGTCCCAGAATGAGTCAAGTTCTTCGAGTGTATAATCAGAAAGACTCTTGCCTTCAGCCTGTGCGCATTCTTCCATAATTTGAAAACGTTTCTTGAATTTCTCGCAGACACCGTTTAAAGCTGCGTCGGGGTCAACTTTGAGTCTTCGCGCAATATTTACCGTCATAAATAGAACGTCGCCGAGTTCGTCTGCTAAATGTTCAGGGTTATTTTCTCGTGCGGCCTCTTTCAGCTCGTTAATTTCTTCGTCGAGTTTAGCGAATAAAGGCTCGTCGCTTCCTTCGTGCCAATCAAAACCGACATGTGCTGCTTTTGCCTGAATCCTGTCAGCTTTCAATAATGGCGGGAGTCCGGCGGGTATACCTGCAAGAATAGAAGTGCTTTGATGTTTCTCGCTGCGTTCCTGAGCTTTTATTTTCTCCCAGTTCCGCAAAACTTCCTCGCTTGTGTCTGCTTTGACTTGGCCGAAAACGTGAGGATGTCTGCGGATTAATTTATCACAAATTGCGCGTATAACGTCTTTGATGTCGAAATAACCTGATTCTTTTGCTATTGACGCGACAAAAACAACCTGCAATAACAAATCGCCTGATTCTTCCTTTATTGACTGCAAATCTTTCTTAGTGATTGCGTCTGCGAGTTCGTATGCTTCTTCAGTTATGGGAGTGCGTAAAGTTTCGAGAGTCTGCTTGCGATCCCATGGGCACCCCCCCGGAGCGCGGAGTCTCTCGATGATGTCAACAATTTCGTCAAAATAGTGTGAGTTAGAAATTTTTTATCGCCTCTTTCTGTATAAATTATTGTAGTTATTATATCGCGTTATTATCTGCTAAGAATGAAAATATAATCTATAAAGGCGAAAAACTTTTTGCAACCGGAACCGTTTGAGCGTCATCAGCTGTTCTCGCACGTCTGAAATAATTAAACATTTTCGGATTACAAAAAATTTGTTGTATGTGTGCGACCCGTTTTTATCGCGCCAGTAATTATAAATGCATGTTTCTGAAAGACTTTATTAAAAACTTTTTACTGTTAACGCACACTAACAATATCTGATGAAAGTTTTCTACATACAGCATAATTAGCCTCATAAAATTCATCTAAGCTCATATTATCCGCAAAAAATAATTTATACATAGCGCCGACATTACAAAACACTGGGCGTGACGTATAAATCTTGCACAAATTTTTTTCCCTGTCTAAAAATATACATGTGCCTGTGCCGTCATCAAGAGGTTCTAAAAGTTTTATTCCGCCTATATTTCTGCAGCATAATCCGCAGCGATTACATTTACACTTTATTTTACAACTAGGAGGGATAAATATGTTCGATTTTATCAAACGTAAACCTAAGAAAGAAAATAATGACTCTCGCGGGGGGGGGGGTACAAGCTGCTTCAACATTTACAGCGATAGATACTGCACGTAGCGCAGAACTTCAGAATGCAGCAAAATTCGCTAAACCTGATACTTACACCGGCAACAGAACATTATATGACAGTCCGCAAGCAAAAATTGACGCAAAAATCGAGGCATTTAACAGCGGTACAGTTACAGATCCTTATACCGGCGATGAATTAGTTCTCACTAAAGCTGAGGCAAAAGCTAGATTCGGTTCTGACTGGCAAAAACATTTAGCTGAATCCGATCACATTCACCCGCTCGAACGAATACATGACAGCGCAAAAAATGACCCCTTTTTAACAAATGAAGACATCAAAAACGCCGCAAATTGTAGAGAAAATATCGAAGTTACTTCGCGTAAATTCAATAACCTAAAACGAAGCCGTACCAATCAAGAATTTATGGAAGATAAAGAATATCGAGAGAGCAGAGAATTAGAACTTTCCCCGGAAGCTGAACGTAAAGCAGGAGCATATAATGCCGGTTCTATGGCTTTGGCAACATCGGGAATTTATAATCTCGTAAAGGTATTTACAGGCGAAAAAAGTGCAGGAGAAGCAGTAATTGATACTGTAAAGTCAGGCGGAGTCGGGGCAGCTTCCGGGCTATGTAATTACGGGTGTAATGCAGTTTGGCAGTGCCTTAAAAAGTTATGCAAACGGAGAAATTAATACCGAAGAATTAATACTTGAAATCGGCGAACGAGGGCTTAATTTTGCTTCAGTCGGTTATGGTATGGCCGTTGGACAAAGTTTAATTCCTATTCCTGTTATCGGTGCGGCTATTGGGGCGCTTGTAGGTTCTGCATTAACCAGCGATCTTATTCACGGTCTTGTTGAGGCTCTCAATAAAAGCGAACTCGAACATCAAGAAAAACTCAGATTAATTGCTCAATATCAAGAGGCTGTAGAACAAGAAAAAATATACAGGACAGAACTTGAGGAATATTTGCAGAATTATTTTCACGAGTTTAGGACTTGGAGCGGCTGCACTAGGGGCTATAGGACACAGCGTTGCAAAAGAGACCAACGAAAAAGCCCGGACACTCGCTAATGAAGCAAAAGATGTGTACGATGATGCAAAAAAAGTATTGAACGCAGCGCAGGATAAAACGACATCAGCTTTGAATACTCTTGCGTCCACGAAAAAAAATGTCTTGAGAAACACAATGCCGCGTTTCATAAAGTCATTTGACCGAGTAAAACATGTTCAACTTGGCCAGACTTCCGGAATAAAGGAAATTGAGAACTTCAAGATAGATTCGGCTGCCTTAGTTCAAATGCAGAAAATGGCAGACATTCAAGACAATTTTTTAAGCGGTGCAGCAGGTGTCGGGGCTGGTCTGGCATTAACAACGCTTACAGGAGTAGGGGCTCTTAGTTTTGCCGGACTCAGTGCCATAGCAGGGCCTGTAATGTTGTTTACGGCGTTTTCAGCAAGCACAAAGGCTGATGAAAATTTAGAGAAAGCTCGTGTTATGTATGCAGATGCTGAAAGGGTCGCCGAAAAAATGAAGACTTCTACTATCCTGTGTGAAGCTATAGAAGAAAGATCTAACATGTTCAATGAACTTACCAGCGATTTAAATAATTTTCTTTCTTCGTGTACCGAGCGTCTTGAATAAATCATTTACGGGAAAGAAAAAATGTTCAATATCAGACAGGGAGAGCTAATTCCCGTTGAATGCTTCACAACACGCGATAAAGATGTAATGGCTGTAGCGTTCTCCATAGCCGGAGCAATGAAAGCAGCAATAGATACGCCGATCCTAACAAAAGAAGGAAATATCGATGAAGCTTCTTATGACAAATATGATAAAATCACGTTTGCACTCACAGCAGGAGAAAATAAAATGTCCGAAATTCAGCAGGCAGAACAGGCCGAAAAATGGGAAGCATGGAAACAATCACAGAGCCTACAAGACACAGCAAGAAATAAAGTAGCTGGTATTGTTGCGCTTATAATTGCCGGGATTGTCGGGATAGATATATATTTTCGCGGTACATATTACAATATTCCGCCGGCGATTATACTTGTAACAATTTTCTCGCTTGTCTCAATGTTGTTCATCAATCACGTAACTTTTTCACCAAGATTGAAGGCAATCAGAAATATTCATTATGTGCTGCTCAGTATAATAGGAGCATATATATTTTATGTGCGTGCTGCTGATGTTACGCAAGTGAATTACTACTTTTTGAAGGCTGTCAGCGTTGGTGCTGTATCATTTTTTGCAGGACTAATGATGATATTTAATACGGAAAAAAGCGTCAGTGAAATTTCACGTAATATACTAATTACAGCTTACGTTGTCTTAGGATTCCTGTTCTCATTTGCGGCGGCCTCGTTAGGATTTGCGTTTCTTTCATGGCTAGGACTTAATATGGCTGCTCTCATAATATCAGAGATAATATTTTTGTTCTTTGTGTATCGCGTATTTGCGATTCTATGGGATACATTAAGAGTTATGGGAATCTCCATTGAAGCAGCAGTAAAATCCATGTGAAATTATTTCGCTGTCTCAACCCCTCCCCGACCAATTACGAGGAGGGAGCAGATAAATTATTTCGGACTCTTGGCAAAGGATTACTTCATTTGAGACTCTGCCCATTTATAAATAGACTCCAGCGCAGGAATTAAAGTTTTACCCCTTTTTGCGAGCGAATATTCAACAGTCGGAGGAATCGTATTATATTGCTTTCTTACTATAAATTTATCGCGTTCTAATTCACGAAGACATTTTGTCAACATTGTAGCTGTTATTCCTATTACTTTGCGTTCAAGTTCGCTATATCTGAGAGTCTGTTTATTTGCGTCGGCGATATACCATAAAATTGGCAGCTTCCATTTTTGGCCGATTAATTCCATTGCGTAAAGTATCGGACAGTCAGTGTCGTAAATATTTTCTTGCTCTGGTAACGGCTTAATTCTCATAAAATTTTTCCTCCTGATTAATATTTAGCGCTTACTCTTACATTTAATGCACGTCGGCGCGAACATACAAAATTTAAAGATTAACGCAATTAATTTATCGTGTCCATTTCTCTTAAAGTCGTAAATTAGCTGCATTTTCCCGCCAGTCCGGCAAAAGTTTTAATAAATTTTTCGCGCTATTTCCCAGCCTGCAATTAATTTACCGCGCGAATATGCAAAAGTTTTCATAGCTTCATAAAAATTTCGTTACTATATTTTATGTTGCAGCAAAGTAATTTCTGCATTCTTGTTTTTTCTTTGCGGATAATTATAATTTCTGCATAAATCAATATCAAGCGCGAAAGGACTTTATTTACAGTGAAGAAAATATTTGAGTCCCTCGAACTAAAAAATTTGAGGGTTAAGAATCGTCTTGTCCGTTCTGCAACATGGGAAGGAATAGCAAATCTTGACGGCTCTATAACTGATGAGTCATATAAAATTTATTCTGAGCTTGCACACGGCGGAGTCGGCGCAATTATTACGGGATTCACAAGCGTTATGGCAAATGATTATTATTTCGGCGGAATGATGAGACTTTGCGATGATTCGTTAATCCCTCAGTACAAAAAATTAGCTGATATAATTCACGCTGAAAATTGCCCGGTTATCTCTCAAATCGCTTTAGGTGCCTATTATCGCAAAAATATTCAGGTTGAACCCGATAAAATGACTCTTGACGAAATAAAATTTGTGATTCAAGAATTTATCAATGCAGCAATAAGAGCTGATAAAGCAGGCTTTGACGGTGTACAGATTCACGCAGCACACTTCTTTTTTCTGAGCCGGTTTATTTCGCCGCTTGTCAATCACAGAAATGACTCGTACGGAGGCAGCACAGAAAATCGAGTCAAAATATTACTCGACATAATGCATGGAATCAGACAGGCAGCTTCTAACTTGCACATAACTATAAAGATTAACAGCAGCGATTTTATACGAGGAGGCTTAAACGAGTCAGAATCTCTCGAAATATGCAAACTGCTTGATGAATCAGGAATCGACTCAATCGAAGTCAGCGGCAATGGTACATCAGTAGCGGGAATTAAAGCTCATGTCAACGAGGGCTATTTTGTGCCGTTTGCTGAAAAAGTTGCGGATTTAGTGTCATGTCCTGTAATAGTTGTCGGAGGTCTGCGCAGCTTTGATACAATGCAGGAAATTATTAATCAGTCAAAAATTGCGTTAATTTCTTTATCGCGTCCGTTGTTGTGCGAACCTGATTTACCCGATAAAATGCGCTTAGACTCTAATATAATTTCAAAGTGTATTTCTTGCAACAGGTGCTATTCTTCACGTTCACATAAATGCGTCTTCAGAGGTGAATAATTATGATGTTCAAATTAAGTGTGCCGACAAAAAGGGGCGTTGTCTTGAACGGCGTTATATTCAGGCAGGAAGAGAAGAGAAATTCTGATACAGTCATGATAGCTATAACCGGGATTCACGGAAATTTTTACTCCAACCCTTTTTATTACAATATCGGCGACACTTTGAACACGGGCAATATCGATTTTATTTACGCGCAGACTAATGACGCATTCGGACGAATCGAGACACTTAATATCAACACGGGAAAAAGCGAAATAATCGGCTCATGGAACGAAAGATTTTCTTACACCGACGAAGATATTAACGCATACATAAATTTTGCAGTCTCAGAAGGCTACAAAAATATTATTCTGGCCGGCCATTCACTGGGAGCAAACAAAGTTATTTATTATTTATCGCGGAATCATGACGAGAGAGTCAAAAAATTTTTCCTGCTTTCACCCGCAAATTTAGATTACATGATGTCGGGAGTAACTCAGCGCGAAAAAAATATTATCCTCGAACAATTTCAACGCGGAGACGGTGATAAAATGCTTCCGTTTCCGTTTATGGGCTGGGTTGAGTGCATAGCAAATACTGCTTACGACTGGGAATTTTCCGGACTGCTGAATAACGTTAACGGCGATTTCTCACAAGCTGAAAAAATTATTCATTCAGGAGCTATGCTGGTCGGGACTTATGACAATTTCACGGACGGAGACCCGGCGGAATTTCTGCGCAATCTCAATAATCACATGACTAACTCTCATGACAATAAATTAATTTTCATCGAGAAGACCGGCCACACTTACCAGCAGAAACATCAAGAATTAGCAGATGACATTTTACAGCAAATAAAAGAATGGGAGAATAAATAATTTATGCCGTTTATCACAGTAAGAGTTAATGTCAGTCTTAGTAAGTCTCAGGAAATCGAGATAAAAAATTTAATGGCTCAAGCAATAGAGCTTATACCGGGCAAAAATGAGAATTATTTAATGCTTGGCCTTGAGGATAACTACAAGTTTTATTTGCGGGGTGATGACTCACAGAAAGCAGCCTTAATCGACGCACAAATATTCGGGAATGAAGATCACGAGGGATTCAATAAATTTGCTGCTATGACTACGAAAATTTTTAACAGAGTTCTTGATATACCGCCGGAAAATATTTATATAAATTTTTATGACATTAGAGCATGGTCAGTAAACGGAATATTTATAACGAGGTGAAAAAATGCCAGATATAATTATTACGACGTTCACAGATCCTATGATGGGACTTTCTTACGAGTGCGAACCGGTTTATGATAAATTATCAGCTTATTTCAACGGGAAAATTATATTTAAATACGTAATGAGCGGCCTTGTTCGTGATATCAGCGATTTTATGCTGCCGGGCGAAAATATTTCACAATATAATAAACGTCTTGCAGGCATTTATAAGAGTGAAGAATCAATCGGAAATTTACCCATGAACATGACAAATTTTCACTTGTTCGACGAGAATCACAGGTCTTCATATCCGTTAAATATAGCTTATAAGGCGGCACAACTTGCAGATCCGGGAAAAGCAGATTTATATTTGTTCAAGCTGAGGCGTGCGACGATTTTAGAGGGCAGACAGACGACTCTTGACGAGGAATTAATATCAATAGCTCGTGAAGTCGGTATAAATGAAAAAATTTTTTGTGAGAATTACCATAACGGGAATGCAAACAAAGCATTTCAGGAGGATTTAAATTTTGCAAAGTCTCTGGGGATTCATTATCTGCCGTGCTGCTTGATTCAATGCGGGAGTAATTCTAAACTTGTAAACGGTTTAATCGGCTTTGATAATTTTCTTGCTGTGATAAAAATTTTGCCTCATGAAAGCTCAAATGCTCCCGTATAAAGTTTATAATATCTGCCTTTTTTCGCGAGTAATTCATTATGAGTCCCCTGTTCGATAATTTCGCCGTGTTCAATAACGAGAATCAAATCAGAATTTCTCACGGTTGAAAGTCTATGCGCAATAACAAAAACTGTGCGGCCCTTCATTAATGAGTCCATGCCCCTTTGAACGAGCGACTCTGTTCGGGTATCTATTGAAGACGTAGCCTCATCAAGAATCATTACAACAGGGTTTGCTACTTCTGCACGGGCTATTGCTATTAACTGCCGCTGACCTTGACTCAAGTTTGCCCCGCCTCCCGTTAAAATTGTGTTGTAACCTTCTGGGAGTCTCGTAATAAATTCGTGTGCACCTGCTGACTTGGCCGCGTTAATGCATTCTTGATCTGACGCGCTTAAATTCCCGTAACGTATATTTTCAAGCACTGAATCTGTGAATAAATTCGTATCCTGCAAGACTATACCCAAATTTTTGCGCAATGAAGATTTCTTTATCTCGTTTATATTTACGCCGTCGAATAAAATTTTTCCTGATTGAACATCATAGAAGCGCGGTATTAAATTTGCAATCGTCGTTTTTCCTGCACCCGTTGAGCCTACAAGAGCCGTTTTTTGTCCGGGCTTGGCTGTTAATGTGATGTCGTGCAAAATTTTTATTTCAGGATTGTACGAGAAATTTATATTTTGTATCTCAATGCTGCCTGTTGCCTTGTGAGAATCTATTATAATTTTTCCGGAGTCGTCTTCAGGTTCGGAGTCAATTAATTCAAAGATTCGCCCTGCACCCGCGAGTCCATGAATAACAGCGTTCAAGTGCATAGATACATGATTGATTGTCATAGCAAACTGCTTAGTCATATTCAAGAACGGCAGGACAACACTTATACTCATAGGAAGACCCGAAAGACTGAAATTTTTTGTTCCCGTCAAAATTAATATTCCGCCCGACAAAGCCATTATCACGTAAAGAATATTTCCGACGTTATTTAATATCGGGCCGAGAGTGTTTGCGCGTTTATTAGCCTGCTCTGACTGCTCGAACAATTCATTATTTATTTTGTCAAATTCTGCGATGCTCTCACGTTCATGACAGAAAACTTTTATAACTTTCTGGCCGTTCATCATTTCTTCTGCAAAACCTTCGAGTCTTCCTGTATTTTTTTGCTGCCGTCTGAAGTGTCCTGCGCTCCTCCAGCCGATTTTTTTCGTGATAGTGAACATGATTATTATTCCCGCAAAAGTTATACAAGTCAGCCATAATGAGAAATAAAGCATTATAGCAAGTACTGCAAAAATTGTGATTACAGCCGTCAATAAATTCGGTGCTGCCTGAGAAATTAGCTGTCTCATTGAGTCTACGTCATTTGTATATTTGCTCATGATGTCGCCGTTAGAGTTCGAGTCAAAAAATTTCAGCGGTAAACTTTGCATTTTCTCGAACATTTTTTTGCGTATATGAAGTAAGACTCCCTGCGTTATTTCTGCTCCGATATAGCCCTGCAATAATACGCCCATGAGTGATAATAAATATAGTCCTGCGAGAATAAATAATAATTTCATGACCTGAACGCATAAATCCGGCCAAGTTACAGAGGGGGGCGCAAACTCTATTAAGGCCGTAATTTTTTGTATGAAGACTGACGGCAAAGTATTTATCCCCGCACACGTGAGAATTATTATAATTGCAAGAGACATTTTCACGGGGAAGGACTCGAAGATTTCATTTATTATGCGTCTAAAAATTTGCAAACGGTTCCAGACTCCTTTGTAATATCCCGTGCATATGGGCAATTGCAACGCCGTAATTTACAATGGGAATATTTGCAAGCTCCGCACGTTTTAAGCGCGAGATCATTTCTTGTTCATTGAGCATACATCCTCCGCAATGAATCACGAGTGAAAATTTTTGCAGTTCGTCAGCTTCCGGAAAAGTCCCGCCCGATGTGAAAACAAATTCAGGAGTCGAACCGGTGAAATTTTTTATCCACGCAGGAATCTTATCTCGCCCAATATCGCCGCATTGTCTGTGATGGGTGCAGCCTTCAGAAATTAAAACTTTGTCGCCGTCTTTAAGTTGTGATAATTTTTCCGCACCATTTACCAGAGTCCGCAAATTTCCCTTATAGCGCGCAAATAAAATCGAGAATGAAGTCAATAAAATATTTCCCGGCAAAATTTTATTAACTTTACCGAACACTTGAGAGTCAGTAATTACTAATTTGGGCGATTCTTTCAGCGAGTCAAGAGTCTTCGCTAATTCCGAGTCCTGACAAACAAAGGCCATGCACTTAGAGTCTAAAATATCGCGTATAGTCTGCTGCTGGGGCAAAATGAGTCTTCCTTTGGGTGCTGCCTTATCGACAGGAACAACTAATATAACAATATCGCCGGGCATAAGTAAATCACTGACTAACTTTTTGCTTGAGTCCTTATTCTTTGCTAACGACGCAATTTTTTCTTTTAGGGCGTTCACGTTCTCGCCGGTTAAAGCACTCACAAAAAATTTATCACTTGGCCGAACCTGCAATAAATCAGCTTTGTTATACGCAATTATATATGGAAGATTACGGGACTCGAAAATTTTTATCAGCTCACATTCAGAGTCTGCAAGCGCACTTGTCGAATCATGAACGAGTACAGCAACATCACAATTTGCGAGAACATTTTTAGCGCGCTGAACCCGTTTTTCTCCTAGCGTCCCAGAGTCATCAAGTCCGGGAGTATCAATTATAAGCACCGGCCCGACTGGTAAAAGCTCCATAGACTTTTTCACAGGGTCAGTAGTCGTACCCTTTACATCAGATACAACAGAAAGTTCTTGACCTGTTACGGCATTTACGAGACTCGATTTTCCCGCATTACGCAGCCCGAAAAAAGCAATATGGACTCTTTCACCTGAAGGCGTGTCATTGAGGCTAGAATCTGAAATCTCTTGCGTTTCCATTTTTCATGGCCTCGATATTATTTCTTGCAATTTCTCTAATATTTTCGCGCGGGATTCGCATTAATTCACGTTCTATCATTTCATAGCCGATTCTTTTAGTTTCGGGGGAGGCGTAATCTTCGAGATATTCAGTCAGAGTCATTAACGCATTAGGATGACAGCAATTAAGAATTTGTCCTGACTTGCAGAGACTCATAAATCTGTCGCCCGTCCTGCCTGCCCTGTAACAAGCTGTACAGAATGAAGGAATATGATTTTGTTTCATCAGCCATTGTACGACTTCATCAAGTGTGCGCTGGTCAGAAACGTCAAATTGTTCTGTGTCATGGGGTCTAATTTCTTCAGTGTAGCCGCCGACTGATGTACGAGAACCGCCGCTGATCTGCGAGATTCCAACTTCTAACATTTTTGCGCGGACTCTTTCATTCTCACGAGTTGAAATAATCATACCGGTATAAGGCACAGCAACACGAATACAAGCAGCAATTTTCGTAAAAATTTCGTCGGGAATGGCGTTATTAAAATCGTCGGGGTTAATGTCATCAGCAGGCTTGACTCTGGGAACGCTAATTGTATGAGGTCCGACTCCAAAAACTTTTTCCAAGTGTTCAGCGTGCATTAAGAGTCCGGCGAACTCATATTTATAGCCTTCAAGCCCGAACAAGACTCCGAGTCCTACATCATCAATTCCTGCCTGCATTGCGCGGTCATGTGCTTCGGTGTGATAATTATAGTCATGCTTCGGCCCGGTCGGGTGTAAAGTCTCATAACTTTTCTTGTTATAAGTCTCCTGAAATAAAATGTATGTACCGATTCCGGCATCTTTTAACTTCTTGAAATTTTCTATAGTTGTTGCAGCAATATTTACGTTGACGCGCCTAATATCGCCGTTTTTGTGATGAACGCTGTAAATAGTTTTTATGCTCTCAAGAATATATTCAATCGGATTATTAACGGGATCTTCTCCGGCCTCTATTGCGAGTCGTTTGTGTCCCATGTCCTGAAGTGCGATGACTTCGGCTCTAATTTCGTCCTGAGTCAATTTTTTGCGTGTAATAGATTTATTTTTTGTGTGATAGGGACAATAAAGACAACCGTTAATGCAATAATTAGAGAGATACAGCGGCGCAAATAAAACGATTCTATTTCCGTAAAATGCGAGTTTAATTTCTTCGGCGACTTTATAAATTTTCGCGATAATTTCAGGGTCTTCACAAGCTAATAAAATTGATGCTTCACGGTGAGTCAGCCCTGAACAAGTGCAACCGTTATTATTCCATTTTGGGCGCGCCTTCTCAAGGAGTGAATAAATTAATTCTTTGTCGTCCTTGTGAGCTTCTGCATAAATAAGAGTGTCGAGAATTTCATCATGATTAATAAACTCGTCGGCATTCATTGACGCTGGATTATATTTCATAGTTTTGCCCTCCGTTCTTGCGAGTCAGAAAAAATTTCTTTCCCGTCAGAATCTAAATTTTTATGAGATTATAACATTTTGTGAGAAAGTGCGCAGATTTCATTATATATTAAAACTTGAATATTTATATGTGCGGCCCGTTTTTTATTGCGTTTTTCCCCGCCCGTAAAATAAATAAATGCAGATTTCCGAAAGATTTTTATAAAGCGTTGATATTTTCATTTCACTATGAAAAACTATTTTCGCTAGTTCGGAGTCAGTTACGCTCACAAAAAGTTAAGTGTTTCCCGGCTAGTTTTTCGCTAAAAAATTTCATGGGATTACATAAACTTGTGATAAAATGTGCGTAAACTCTCAAGAAAGGACTTGACAAATTTATTATGAGCGTTAATATGTTCCCAGACCAGAATAATTATACAACTCGAGGCTCATATAAAAAAGTTTCCTACCTTCAGAAAATAATAAAATCGCTACATCTAAAATTTAAAGATTGTCTATACGTGTATATCAGAGAAAAAAAGCAATATAATAAATCCGGCATAACATTAAATGGAATCCCATATATAATTCATAGCGGCGCAGATCATGTTGGGTTATTCTCGTATTTCCTTATGATTTTGGGCGGTATTGCATTTACTGACAGAAATAATTTAATCCCCGTCGTTGACATGAAAAATTATAGAAATAATTATTTATATGACTCCGAAGTCGGGCAAATTAACGCGTGGGAGTACTATTTTGAGCAGCCCGGCAATGTTTCGCTTGAAGACGCTTTGTCCTGCAAAAAATATATT
>JAFSXS010000077.1 GCA_017443945.1 Synergistaceae bacterium | reverse complement strand
CGGGTGGGAGGAATCAGGGGCGTGCGGGGGATAATTTATAAATAATTTTATTGCGTAAATTCCTGATTCACAATTAAGATATTTCAAGTAAAATTATTTTACCCAAATAAAAAATTTTTCTCATATTCATATACACAGAAGGGAGAACTATATTAATGAATTTCGGTGTAGATTTTATAATAGGCTCGATTTTGTTATTAACATTCTTTGCGCTTGCATGGTACTGTATCAAGGGTTATAACTTGATGATCGGCTTTCTTGTAATTACGATTTTATGGACAGTTTTGCCGCTGGGCGGGACTTTGTTTGTATCTGAAGAATTCTTGAAGGCCAACCCCGTTTTAATGTTCGGAGCAGGAACAGGGACGACTCTTGTTTCAATCTTGAATAAAATTTATCAGTCAGCACCTGAAGGCTGGGGAACTACCCTCGTTAATGTCTGCTGGGGTGCATGGTTCGGCCGTGTTTTAATGGACACTGGAATCGCTTCTACTTTAATCCGCAAAACTGTAGAACTTGGCGGAGATAAACCGGTTGTAACAATTTCATTATTGAATCTCGTTACAGCATTAATATTTACTTCAATGACAGGAGCCGGCCCCGTTATAGCAATTGGAGTTATAGTGCTTCCTATTTTAATGTCCCTCGGAGTACCTAAAGCAATAGCAATGTTTACATTTATGGGAAGTGTAGCAGCAGGAATTTATTTAAACCCTGTAAATTTTGCCCAGTACCGTGCATTCTTTATTAAGCCGTCAGAAATGCCTGATTTCACACTCGGCTGGTACGCTAATCACTGGGGTTATGCGGCATTAATAATTATGCTTGTTGTAACAACTTTGCTTGCTATGTTATATCTTAACCGCTCGAAATCTCATAGACAATGGGCAGCCCAAACCCGCACGCCTCAAGCCTCACAGAAGGACGCACCGATTTATACATTAATTCTCCCTGTAGTTCCTGTAATTCTCAATATTGCGTTTAATTTTTCAGTTATAGGCGGATTTGTTATTGCGGGATTTGCGGCTTTATTCTTATGCGGCAGGATGTCGGGAACTTTCCGCGAAAATTGCCAGCTCGTGAATAAATTATATTATGAGGGCGTTGTTGATACTGCTCCATTAGTAGGATTCCTGCTTACTCTTCCTATGTTTAATCAAGTTGCGACTTATGCATCACCTTATTTCAACGTAGTAATCGGCGACATTATGCCCACTTCTGAACTTGTAGTCTGTGTAGTCTTTGCTGCGTTATTATTCATGGGATTATTTAGAGGGCCTATGACTCTTGTCGGCTGCGGAGCTGCTACACTGGGAGTTCTCTCACATGTCGCAAAATTTTCCGTCCCGTTCTTATATGGAGTCTTTGCAATTCCTACAATTACGGTAAATATCGGCTGCTGTATCACTCAATCATGGGTAGCATGGGGACTTGCTTATACAAAAGTTGAATCGCGCGATTTCTTGAAGCTCTCAATACCGAATGCCTACGCAACGGGAATTTTACAATATGCGGCAGTGTATTTATTCTTGACTGGATTCGGCGCGGCTTGGATGGTAGGTTAAAATTTGATATTATGCCCTCTCGTGATTAATTTTATGGGAGGGTTTTATTATAATCATGAAAAAATTTTTCCTTGCTGTAATAATTCTTGTTAGTATATTAGCTGTTAGTGCAAGTTCTGAGACATGGGTACTCAAGGCCGGTGATAAATCTTCAGCCATAAATATAGAAGTTACCGGCAGAAATATTTCACCCGCAAAAAAAGTCGGCATAATCGGAGCGATGGACACAGAAATAGCTTTCTTGAAAGAGTCTATATCTATTATGAGTCTTGATAAGATTGCGGGAATGGAATTTTACAGCGGCAAACTCGGAAGCTCTGATATAGTACTCGTGAAAAGCGGCATAGGTAAAGTCAACGCGGGAATTTGTGCGCAGATCTTAATAACTCAATTCGGAGTCAATGAAATAATTAATACCGGCGTGGCTGGCTCATTGAATCCTGATTTAAACATTAGCAGTCTCGTTATAGCCGTTGATTGTGTTCAACATGATTTTGACGTGTCAGCTATAAATTTCGCAAAAGGTGAGATTCCATATACCGGCAAATTTGCATTTGAGACCGACAAGAAATTACGCGCTGAAATCATGAAAGCTGCTAAAAAATTCGCTCCGTTCAGAAATGTAATCGAGGGTAGAATCTGCACAGGGGATAAATTCATAAATAATAAGGCGCAGAAAGAGGCCATTATAAAAAATTTCGGCGGTGATTGCTGCGATATGGAAAGCGGGGCAGTTGCTCAAGTTTGTTACTTGAATAGAATTCCCTTTGTGATTATCCGGGCAATTTCAGACGGAGCAGACTCAGAATCGACAAAAAATTTACATGAATTTGAAGAAGTTACAGCGAGATTAAGTGCTTCAATAGTTAAATCAATGTTAGAAGGGAGATAGTTTTTACACATGCCCGAAGAAGTAAGAGAAAGAAAAGTCCGCATGGGTATAGATGTCGGAGGAACTTATACAAAATGTGTCGCGATGGATAATTTGACTCATGAGATAATCGGCAAAAATGAAGTCAAGACTACCCATGACGATAAAGACGGGGTCGCTGCCGGAGTCGTTCAGTCATTCCGGAATTGCATGGCAGAAAACGGCATTAAACCCGAAGACGTTGTATTTGTAGCGCACTCTACGACTCAAGCAACAAACGCATTTATTGAAGGCGATGTAGCAAATGTAGGAGTTTTCGGAGTCGCAGGCGGATGGTTTGAAAGTTTTCTAGCAAAAAGACAGCTCGCACTGAATGATATAGTGTTAGATCCTAAGACTCAGAAAGTAATCAAGATATTTAACGCCTTTGCACGCAAGAAAAATTTAACGCCTGAACTCGTAAACAGCACAGTTGACGAATTAATTAACAAGGGTGCGCAGGTTATAGTCGCTTCTATGGCATTCGGAGTTGACAGCATGGGAGAAGAGCAGATGATTCACGATGCCGCCGCGAGTAAAAATGTTCCTGCAACAATGGCTTCAGATATTACGAAACTTTACGGACTCACGAGAAGGACTCGAACAGCAGCAATAAACGCGTCAATTTTGCCCAAAATGATAGCCACAGCAAACGCTACAGAAAGTTCCGTGAGAAAGGCCGGTGTTACTGTCCCGTTAATGATAATGCGAGGGGACGGCGGAGTCATGGAAATCAACGAAATGAGAAAACGCCCGATCTTGACGGCATTATCAGGCCCGGCAGCGTCTGTTATGGGATCATTGATGTATTTGCGAGCTTCAAATGCTATTTATTTCGAGGTCGGAGGCACTACAACAAATATAGGCGTTATAAAAAATGGTCGTCCCGGTGTTGATTATGCTCAAATCGGAGGTCATGACACTTATATAAGTTCTCTTGACGTAAGAATCTTAGGCTGTGCAGGCGGTTCAATGGTGCGTATAAATGACAAGGAAGTTGTTGATGTAGGGCCGAGAAGTGCTCATATTGCCGGCTGTGAGTATGCTTGCTTTACTCCTGAAGACGAAATTGTTGACCCTCAAATCGAAATGGTAAGCCCAAAACCGGGAGATCCTAGCGACTATGTAATTATCAGGCTCAAGAGCGGCAAAAAAATTTGTTTCACTAATACTGACGCGGCGAACGTGTTAGGCTTGATTGACGAGAAATATTTTGCACATGGTAATGCGAACGCAGCAAGAAAGGCAATGCAGCCAGTTGCTGATAAACTCGGAATCACTGTAGAAGATTTAGCGACTCAGATTTTAGAGAAGGATTACGAGAAAGTCAGCGCGTGTATTAATGCCTTAGCCGATAAATATCAATTAGATCAAGAAAGCATGAAACTTGTCGGGTGCGGCGGAGGTGCTGCGTCCTTAGTGCCATATTGCGCTAATAAAATGGGACTTCAATACAGCATTCCGGAAAATGCCGAAGTAATTTCTTCAATCGGTGTAGCTCTCTCAATGGTCCGCGACGTTGTAGAAAGAGTTATACCAAATCCCACTCAGGAAGATATTAGAGATCTCAAGAAAGAAGCTATTGACGCTGCTGTGAGTTCGGGGGCTGCTCCTGACACTGTAGAAGTGCATATCGAAATCGACTCACAAACCGGAAAAGTTACAGCAATTGCAACGGGATCAACTGAAGTAAAGACTACGGATTTATTGAAAGAGTGCGACGAGTCAGAAGCTGAACAGCTAGCACGTGAGGATTTCGGCTCAAAAGTAAGTAATATTCACTTGGCCGCAAAGACTGATAAATTTTACGTCTATCAGGGCGACAAGGACGAAAAGCACCCAGTCAGAATAGTTGACAAAAAGGGATTTATACGCGTTCAGTGTTCGCAGGCTGAAGTCGTTAAATGCAAAGTCAGTAATTATCTTGATGAAGTTCGCAGATTATGGGAAGACACGGCAGTATTCAAGACTGACTCAATTTTGAGGCCGGATTATTTTGTCTGCTTTGGCCCTAGAGTCAGCGATTACAGCGCAGTAGATCTCGAACATATTGAGCTGCTTATGGATTTAGACATAGGCGACAGGGATTCGGACGAAGAAATTATAATAGTCGGCTCAATCACTGAAATATAAAAATGGACTGGCATTACATAAGGCAGAAATTAAGGCCGATTGCAGACGGTTTATTTGGCAAACAAAGAATATCGCGCTATGAGAGGCCGCATTACAAAGTCAGAGAACTTGATTATATGCTCGCAAAACTTGTTAAGATTCCTGATTTGGAGTGGCGTAATTATGCATTCTCGCGTGAAATTCTCAACGGAAAAATTAATGATGCCCAGCGTCTTGAATGGGCTGTAAAGTCAATCGAGTGCGGGAATCTTTACGCAAATAAATTAATTCGGGAATTCAACACGTCTGACCCTGAAGAACTAGCGCGCGCCCTGAATTTGCAGGTGAGTTATCCGCAATATCCGGAAAAAACTGACCGGGTATTATTTGCTGATTTCGTTATGCCTAATAATATAAATATTTTCATGGATTCTATTTATCGAGCTGAAAGACTTTTACAGAGACATGCTGTTAAACGAGTCTTGACAGAAAAATTGAATCCCGCGAAATTGATTTTAGCACATGAGATATTTCACTTTATCGAGGAGAAATACAAGCGCGAAATTTTCACGAAAACCGAAAAAATTAGACTCTGGAGTCTGGGATTCCTGCATAATGATTCGGGAATTTATGCGCTCGGAGAAATTGCGGCGATGTCATTTGCTGAAAAATTATGCGGTTTGCCTTATTCGCCTTATGTTATGGATGTGTTCTTAGTGTATGATTATTCACCTGAAGACGCAAGCGGACTCTATGAAGAAATGATGACTCTTGCTAATATTGAGCCGTAAATTATCGCTCGTGGTATAGTTTGCAGCGGGGGGGGGG
>JAFSXS010000076.1 GCA_017443945.1 Synergistaceae bacterium | reverse complement strand
TATATTTGGCTGGTCCATTAATGACGGGACAAAACAAATTTATGATAATGCCATTAATTTAGTTAAGAATACAGCTGTTTACTTTGATTGGAGTCTTCCGAAGAAAATCGAGGAATAAAATTTTTCTGTCAAGTCAGCCATTTCGTGAACTGTAATAATTTTTGCAGAATCGACTTGGCTGGCTTCTCCCGTTTCTATGAAATTTTTTATTGCCTCACGCCATTTATTTATATCGCCCGGAGTAACAAGTCCGTTAGCAATTTCTCTCAACGCAGGCAAATCACTTGCTATCACAGGCAATTTCATAGAAGCAGCCTCAAGAACTGATAAGCCCATTCCTTCACTAAATGACGGAAATAATAAACATGAAGATTTTGCCATGAATAAAATTACGTCTGATTTTGACTTGGCACCGTGAAAAATTATACGCTGATTCAAATTTAGACTCTTTACGAGCGACTCTAACTCTTCACGCTTTGAACCGTCCCCGATAATATCAAGCGTCCATTTATAATTTTCGAGTCCTGCAAGTGCTTTTATCGCAATATCGAGTCCCTTAATGCCTGTCAATCTACCGACGAATAAAAATTTTGTGCGCTCGTGTGAATTATTAAATATTTTCGGGCTATTTATGCCATTATAAATTACTGTTACATTTTTTGACGGTAAATATTTTATTAAATGAGCCCTCACAGCTTCAGAGACACATATAACTCCGTCAGAATGCTTTAACGGAATTAGACCGGGATTCAGCGAGTAAAGAGCGTGAGCAGTCATCAGCCATTTAATGCCAGTCAAACGCGATAATATACATGCAATCCAGGCCGGAACTCTTGAATGAACGTGTATAAGATCCCAGCAAAATTTTTTGTTGAGTCTTGCAAGTTTTACAGTAGCATAAATTATCGTGAATAAATTTTTTCTCGCCGCCTCTATGTGAATGACTCTAATGTTTTCGGGAAGCTCTGACTCAAGTTTCCCGCCGGTTGACGCTAAAAAAATTTCGTGTATGTCTGCAAGCTCGCGAATGAGATTCAATAAATGAAATTCTGCGCCACCCTCGTCAAATCCCGGAATTATATACAAAATTTTCATGACTGCGATAAAATCCACTCCGCCGCCCGTCTTGCCTCGTTGAAGTCTATATTATGCCGCTGTTCAGGCAATGCAAGAAATTCATCAAAATTTGGAATCTCTCCTAAATCCTGCACTAATCCGCGTCTAATCATTTCATCAAAAGTTTCATCAAACCTGCGAGTCCCTCCTCCGAAAAATTTTTTTACGATTCCTGTAGTGCGCGGAAGACGAATTAAACCCGCCTTGAATCCCGCTGTAATAACTTCTGAGACCATAGAAATAGAGTCCTCCGTTACAAAAACGTGCGTGGCTTCTCCTAAAATGGCCGTCAATAAATTCAAGTGAATATTTTTCGACATTATGTGCATGTGAGCGACTGAATCATGACCGCCGAAAACTTTTTCTACTGCGTTATCTGCTGCCGTTCCTGTGCGCCTCGATGTTGTAATAAAAATTTTTATCCCGTCAATATACCTTAACGGCGACAAAATATCTTCTATCCATTCAGGCGTAATTTTATAGTTCGAGTCATTGCCTCCGATTACAAGTCCGACAACTTTTTTATCTGCCCATTTTGACGCGCTGGCCTTGAAGAATGATTCAGATATAGTCTTCAAATCCGGCGGGTAAATGTGATTAGGAGCTCCCAAAGTCGTAAAAATATTTTTCTCGCTCATGTCGTGTTTGTCGTGAGTAGGAATTATCGCATAGTCAAACGGATGAGTCCCAAGTATAGAAGGAGTCATTATTACAGCGCATTTATTGCCCGTCGCCCTCGCATATGCAAAACAGTACGGAGCCGCCTGACCTCCCGCAGAAATAAATAATGTGTTGGGCGGAAATTTTTTTATCTTCAATCCGGCAGCACGAATCCAGTTAAGCAAATAGCTTTTGTCGTTAATGTGAGACGTAAATGTATGCACTAAATATTTCATGTGAATCATCTTGCGCAAACCCTTCAAGACAGGAACGTTTATAATCGGTTCGACATCAACGCCCGCTAATCTCTTGAGCCAGTTTGCTACTCCTACAGACTGATGAAAATGTCCGCGAATCCCGTCGCTTAATACTACTACACGTTCAATTTTTGGCATGAGGTCCACTCCTAGAAGTTGTAAAATTTTTCATGACTGAGATAAAATCCATTCTGCCGCGCGCTTGGCCTCGTTGAAATTTATTCCGTGCTTCTGTTCGTTATATTTAACAAATTCTGCGAAATCCGGACTAACTCCCAAATCAGCAAGTAAATTTTTTTCTCTCATTGACGCAAATAAATCATCGAATCTAATCGCGCCGAACCCGAATAAATTTTTTATGAAGTTATTTACTCTCGGAACTCGAATCAAACCGACTCGAAATCCCGCAGTAACTGACTCAGATACCATTGACACAGAGTCTTCCGTTGCAAGTACATGAGTCGCAGCTCCTAACATCGCTGGAATCGGGTTAATATCCGGCTGTCTCGAAGCTAATAACATGTAAGCTAAATTTTGTGAATTACTAAAAATTTTCTCGATAACGTCATCAAGTTCACGGCCTGAGCGTCTCGAAGTCGTGATTAAAATTTTCGAGTCCTTAATATTTCGTAACGGCGTAAAAATTTTTTCTGCCCATTCAGGAGACAATTTATAATTTGCGTCATTGCCTCCGATTAAGAGTGCGATAATTTTTTTATTGCCGGTCAAGTCCAAATCTGCGAAAAATTTATGTGACTCTTCCTTCAAATCAGGTTTATAAATGTGATTAGGTGCACCCAGAGTCATAATAATATTTTTATCGCCGGAGTCGTGTTTGTCGTGTTCGGGAATAATCGCGAAATCAAACGGTTTTGTCCCAAGCACAGAAGGAGTCATTATTACAGCTGCTTTATTGCCCGTCGATTTTGCAAGAGCCAAGCAGAAAGGAGCCGCCGAACTTCCCGCAGAAATAAATAATGTGTTAGGCTTAAAATCTGTCTCGATTCCTGCTCCTGAAGTCTTCAGCCATTGACGCGAATAATCGGCACTTTTCACGGCAATTTTACGCGCTGAGATTTTCATCATTACTAATTTGCGGATCCCGTGCAATTTCGGAACAGTTATAATTTTTTCCTGCTTTACCTCCGCGATTCTTTCGAGCCACTTTGCAACGCCTAATGACTGGTGAAAATGTCCCCTTATCCCGTCGCTTATTATTACAACCCGTTTAAATCCCTGCATTTATTATTTCTCTCACTCTCTGTAAATCTTCGGGGGTGTCGACTCCGATATTTTGACTCGTTGAGCTGGTAACTTTCACGCAAATTTTATAACCGTTCTCTAAAATTTTTAATTGTTCGAGCGACTCTGCTTCACTCAACGGCGACGCAGGGAGACTCACATATTTTTGCAGGAAATCAAATTTATAACCGTAAATGCCTATGTGCTGATAAATGGGCAGATTAATTTTATTGCGCTTATACGGGATTAACGAGCGGGAAAAATATAATGCCTCACCTTTTAGATTCATTACGAGTTTGACAATATTAGGGTTCTCGAAATCGTCATCAAGTTCACGGCACAAAGTCGCGCACTCGTTATTTATGAGCAGTTCTGCAACTTCATCAATCATTACGGGATCTAATAAAGGCTCGTCGCCCTGAATATTAATTACTGCGTCAATATTTGAATCATAAATTTTTGCGGCCTGCTCACATCTTGCCGTCCCGTTTGGCAAATTCGAGTCGGTCATTACAACATTTGCACCGAAATTTTCTGCACACGTATAAATTCTTTCGTCGTCGGTTGCGATTATTACATCAAATAACGATTTTGACAGCTTTGCACGTTCAAATACGCGCTGAATCATAGTTTTTCCGCAAATATCTGCGAGGGGCTTTCCCGGAAATCTTGAAGACTGATAGCGCGCGGGGATTACTCCTAAAATTTTTATGCTCATTTATGCGACACCTGCCTTTAACAGCTCGTGAATGTGAATGATTCCGACCGGTTTATTATTCTCGACTGCAATTAATACGCTAATTTCGTTCTGTTCGATAATCTTTACTGCTTCTGCTGCAAGTGAGTCGGGGCTTATTGTCCGGGGATTCTTTGTCATAGCGTCATCGATTTTCACGTCAAATGCATTAACGCCGGTCTTCTCCATTAATCGCCGTAAATCTCCGTCTGTAAATATTCCCGTCAAATTTCCGGATTCATCAACGACACAAGCAGCTCCGTAGCCCTTGCCTGTTATCACGAATAAAGCATCTTTCACGCTGACTCCCTGATTAACCAGCGGCAAACATTCACCAGTTCCCATAATATCGCGCACACGAGTCAATAATTTACGGCCAAGAGCTCCGCCCGGATGAAATAACGCAAAATCTTCACTCCTGAGTCCCCGCAAAATTGCAACTAATGCTGCGATTGCGTCTCCTTCTGCGAGTTCAAGTGCTGCACTGCTCATCGGTGCTAATTGCAAGGGATCGCCTTCTGATTCAACATGAGCATTTATTACTATATCTGCGTATTTTGCTAAAGGCGAGTCAAGCACTCCGGTTATAGCGATTAATTTTGCTCCGAGCCTGCGGAAATGCGGCAATAATTCTACAAGCTCGGAAGAAGAACCGCTGTTACTGATAAATAGTCCGACATCCTCACGCCTGACCATGCCTAAATCACCGTGTAAAGCCTCGGCCGCATGCAGAAAAAATGAAGGTGTACCAAGTGAAGCAAGAGTCGCCGATATTTTTCGCCCGATATGACCTGATTTGCCAAGTCCAGCAACAACGACTCTCCCCTGACACTCATAAATTAAACGTGAGGCCGTTACGATTGAGTCATCAAGATTTTCTGAAGCTCGTAAAATTTCGTTTGCCTCAGTCCGCATTAATTTTTTCGCAGCATTTAATAATTCTTCATTCGTCGGGGGCATCGTCTATAACGCTCCTAGCTGCATTATGAACAGCAAGCACTTGATCTAAAAATTTCGGCATTTGATCTAACGGAATCATATTAGGGCCGTCGCTTAGTGCCTCTTTGGGATTCGGGTGGGTCTCCGCGAAAATTGAATCAATTCCGACTGCTGCTGCACGTGCAAGGGGGAAAGCTAATTTATAATTTCCTCCGCTCATACCTCCGAGTCCTCCCGGCTGTTGTGCGCTGTGAGTTGCGTCGAACATGACAGGATAACCGAATCCGCGCATAGTAATTAATCCCGTCATATCAGATACTAATTTGTGATAGCCCATGAACGTCCCGCGCTCGCAAAAAATTACGTTGTCGTCGCCTGCTTCCCTGCATTTTGCTGCGATATAAATCATGTCGTCGGGTGCTAAAAATTGCGCCTTCTTCACGTTTATAATTTTTCCGGTCTTAGCTGCTGCCGTTAATAAATCCGTCTGTCTGCACAAGAACGCCGGAATCTGTATAACGTCAACAACTTCTGCTGCCGGTGCTGCCTGTGAGCTTTCGTGAATGTCAGTCAACACAGGAACATTTACGAGTCTCTTAATTTCTGCGAGCTGTTCGAGTCCTTTTTCGAGTCCCGGCCCTCTCCATGCATGAATCGAAGTGCGATTTGCTTTATCGAATGAGGCTTTAAATATGTACAATAAATTTCTCTCTTCGCAGATTCTCTTCATGTACCGCGCGACTCGAAGACCCAAATCAAGACTTTCGAGCGAACACGGCCCCGCAACAACTGCGAGGCTGCCATCGCCTATAAATTTTTCGTTGATAGAATATTTCTTAACGCTCAATTTTTACGCCTTGCCGTCAGAACCGAAGAGTCTAATTTTTTCGCGTACTGTTTCCTTGATTGCCTCAACACCGGGAGCTAATAATTTTCTCGGATCATAGCCCTTGCCTTCGTTGTCTTTGCCTGCTTCGATATATTTGCGTGTTGCTGCTGCAAATGAGAGCTGGCACTCTGTATTAACGTTAATTTTGCAGACTCCGAGAGTGATTGCTTTCTTAATCATTTCATCGGGGATTCCTGAACCGCCGTGAAGAACTAAGGGCATTTCACCTGTTTTCGCCTGAACTGCTGCGAGGGTCTCAAATGATAAACCTTTCCAGTTAGCGGGATATTTTCCGTGAATGTTGCCGATTCCAGCTGCGAGCATATCAACGCCGAGATCCGCAATTTTCTTGCATTCTTCCGGGTCAGCACATTCGCCCATGCCGATGACTCCGTCTTCTTCTCCGCCGATTGCGCCGACTTCAGCCTCAATTGACATTCCGAGATTGTGCGCGACGTGGGTTAATTCTTTCGTCTTCCAAATATTTTCGTCAATGGGATAATGCGAACCATCAAACATAATTGACGTGAAACCGGCTTTAACGCACTTGTATGCGCCTTCATAAGTTCCGTGATCTAAATGCGTGCAAACAGGGACAGTGATTCCAAGTGATTTGTCCATAGCTGTAACCATTGCTTGAACGGTCAAGAAACCGCCCATGTATTTGCCTGCGCCCTCAGAGACTCCGAGAATGACGGGAGCTTTTAACTCTTCTGCGACCTGTAAAACGGCTTTAGTCCACTCAAGATTATTGATGTTGAACTGACCGACTGCGTAATGACCTGCTTTTGCTGCCTGTAACATTTCTTTTGCGTTTACGAGCATGATTTAATATTGCCTCCTGATATATAAAAATTTTTGTAATGACTGAATTATATAGCATTTTGTTATTTCATGATTGTATGATATTGCGTAAAAAACTTTTGCACGTGCGGAGAATCAGTAAAT